>JBDRGH010000583.1:0-2778 GCA_043818015.1 Pseudomonadota bacterium | reverse complement strand
GAAATTACATAGCGCTTGACATAGTCTGTAATCTAATAAAAGAACACATTACATAATTTAGAACACCTCCTTAAAGTTTGGCAGGTGATCCTAACTATCAAGTGGGGGAATTCAATGACACAGCTCCCCTCATGCAGCATCCATCATCATAGGCCAAGAAGGGTAAACCCAACTTTCCTCGTCCCACCCATAAACATCTATGGGACAGATGTTATAAAAGGTGCCACAGCCACTCCAACGTTTATAATTAATCTTGACAGACATTGTTATTTCCCTCTGTATTCCGGCTTTAAAGCAGGCAATTCTTTCTGGAATATCTGTATCTCTTCTCCTTCTTTTTGGGCGATAACACTCTTCTTCCAAGGATCATGTTTCTTGTCTGGATAATCAATCCTCCAGTTACCCGGTTTGCTTTCCTTTCTCTCTCTTGCGCTTTGAAGGTGGATCTCTGCTAAAAGGAGCAGATTTTTGGCGCCCTGAACATTCATTAACTCATGGGGGGTCCTGGCCTGGAGCTGGGAGAGAAACTTCTCTTTAACCGAGTTAAGGCGCCAGAGACCCTGGGTTATTCTGCCCTCGCTTCGAAAAGCCCCGCAGTAGCGCTCTAAAATATCCCTGATTTTCATTTCTAATTCCAGAGGAGCGACTCCATCTTTCACCCGCAAGGGAGCAATGACTTGCTCCTTTGATGCCGCGACTTGATCTTCATTTAGTGGAGTCTCTTTTAGGTTTTGGATATAGGCACCTGCCTCTATCGCGGCCTTTCTTGCGAAAACCATAGCCCCCCCCAGTCCATCGTAGGTGGTCCCTCCAACATTGTCCCCAGCTGCATAGAGCCCCTTTACGGAGGTGCGCGTATGTTCGTCTATTTTGATTCCCGCCAGACAACACTCAAGCCGGTTTCCCCTGTAGGGCAAAAGCTCAAATTTATGGGTTCGAGTGTCAAAACCCCTCTCCTTGATAAATTGGGCAGAGATAGGTTGAGCATCTTTTTTGGCATCTGCCATCCTCTCGTGAATCTCCTCAGGAAGCGAAGTGGGATCAATGTAGCAGGGCCCCCGACCTTCCTCTTCTTCCTTAAGAATTGATTCTCCATCAACCCTTCCCTCTCCGAGTTGCTCTCCCCGGGCATTAACAATGGGGGCTTTGCCATCTCTTCCCAGAAGCGGACCGGTTCGGGTGCAGAGGCTGTCATAAGGATGTGGTGAAATGGTTCCCACGCCTCCTCCCTCGTAGATTACCTCCATGTTTACCAATTCAGCTCCGGCCCTGAAGGCCATGGCACTTCCATCTCCCGGGCTAGGTGCATGGGTATAAATCATCTTAAACCTTCCCGTCGCTACCCCCCCCAGCGGGTGGTACAAACGCACCACGCTTCCGGTACTTAGCAGCACTGCCTTAGCCTTGGCAGCAACAAACTCACCGCTCCGTATATTAAGACCAGTGGCTCCTGCCACCCTCTCCCCCTCGGTTACTAAGTCTATGGCCATAATTCTTTCTCCTACGGTAACAGGGGAGCTGAGAACCTTGAGGGCGAGATTTTTCTTTAAGTCCGCTCCTCCCCTAAACCGCAAGTTAGTTCTGGCCCCGGTTCGGGAATAAAATTGTAAATTGTATTCTTCCCCTTTCCAATGGAAATCTATGCCCCACCTTTCCAAGTCTTTTACCAAGTCCCAGCAATCTCTATACCCCGCATAGAGAATATTCTCATCTACGATTCCCCGAAATAATCTTTCTTCTCCCCCAATAAGCTCACCTTTGGAAATACGCTCGGCCACCTCTTCCAGGCTCAGTTCCGGGGGCAACACATTCCGTATACTCCTTATGCCCACCGAAGCGCTCCCACTCCTTAAGATGCCTGCCTTTTCCCAGAGAAGCACCTTCATGCCTGACTCAACAGCCCTGAGGGCGGCCACGCATCCACCAGCCCCTCCCCCGATGATGAGCAAGTCAGTTTCCATGATTTGATCAGGAATTCTCTCTAAAGCCATGATGACCTCCCTTTGATAAGACTACATTATATTTTCATACAGTCTCGGCCTCTGACGGTTTCTGATAGTTACCCGATTACTGAGTCCATAAAGCCTTGCCCTTTCCTGGTCAGCCTTCTGATTTCTTTATCTTTTTCTACCCAGATGTTATTCCAGGGGCGAACAATATGAAGCGATGCGTTCGGACCGATCTCTTCCCCATCCCTTTTTGTAATCTGTGACAAGATCCCACTCCCACTTTGGATTACGACCTTATTTATCCGTGTACGAGGCATACCCCGGAATGTGGAAATCCGGATTCTGGAGAACTCAGCTTTTCTCTTCGCTTTAGCAGGTCTTTAGCGCTATCCTCATAAAAGATATAACCAGAGAGCCTCCTTTTCCCTACCTTTCAATCCACAATTTGTTTGGGGACAGAAAGCCATTGTCATGGGGGCGAAAACCATGAATATTCTTCCTGATTGCCCAGAGGGCATTTGCGGCAAAGACAGGAAAATAGGGCAGATCCTTGAATAAAAGCCTTTCCGCCTCCTGACAGAGCCTTCTGGCCTTCTCCTCATCCGAAGCCGCTAAATATTCCCTTACAACCCTATCAAATTCGAGATTTTTCCAAGCGGAATGGTTTGTGCTATCAGGTGCCTTAAGAGCATCTGATAGAAAGTAGGTAAAGGTATTGTAAGGATCACCCCCTGCCCCATTGCATTGGTCCAGGGCTATATCCCACTCCTGTTCGGCATCCCGTTTAAATTTAATATTGGCTGTATTTGGTTCGAGGATATGTAAATCA
>JBDRGH010000582.1:0-2680 GCA_043818015.1 Pseudomonadota bacterium | reverse complement strand
CAGCCCGGCAAAGGCTGAACATGAACCCAGGTCCCCAAAGAATGGATAAATCGTTCCTGATGCTATCTGTTCCTTCCTTGCCCCCAATTTTTTTGCCACCGATGCTGGGAGCTTCAAATCGGGTTGTTGAAAAATCATGTAACTATAATCATCGCACTTCCTGCCCAATTTCTCAAGAAGTCCATTGGCCGCCTCCAGTGTGTGTTTTTCGTATCCCTGTTCCCTGTCAAATCTGTTATCGAAATAATTCGATACATATGAATCAGATACGGCGCGCCATCTATCGGTAATGACTGTGGAGTAACTATTAACCTCTTCAATGTGGGCTAAACTTCCGTCTTTGCCCATCACGAGAGCCACTGCGCCCGCACCGAAACTCACTTCCCCTTCTGAACCCGGGGCCGCTGTCCTATTTTCCGCTCCGATTATCAGCCCGTAATCGATTCTCTTTGCATTTATTGCGTCCATGCAGCCCAGCAACGCTGTTGCCCCCGCATTGAGAGACCCGGAATAGTCCACCATCGAAGCCTTAGGGTCCAATTCGAATATTTCTGCAATAATCGTAGAAAGATTCTTTTCAAGAAACGGGGACGAACTCGTCCCCATGTGTATGGAACCTATCTTTGACGGCTGGATTCCACTATGTTTTATGGCCTTCTCTGCCGCTTCGACGGCCATGGTTATCACATCTTCATCCGTTCCGCATACTGATTTCTCCCCTCTTTCACCTCCACCCCATACCTTGACTGGTTCCTCCTGTTTGAGCCTATATCTGGGAATATACACACCATATCCTAGAATACCAACCATCGGATGACCTCCTTCTCGATATTTACGGTGTTCGCGATACGATATTGATGCAAGAGACACCAAATCCGGTCCCGCCCACATTGTGTTGCAGACCAATACCGTTCTTGAGTTTTACCTGTCTTTCTCCAACTTCCTCACGGAGCTGCCAGTAGCATTCACATACCTGCGAGATGCCCGTTGCCCCTACCGGATGCCCGTGTGCCTTCAATCCACCGGCAGTCTGAACGGGAAGTCCCCCATCCAGGTCAAAATATCCCTCCATCATCAATTTCCCGGCTTCACCCTTCTTACAAAAACCTATGTCTTCAATATTCATGAGCTCTGTATTGGTAAAGCAATCATGAACCTCTGCGAAGTCCACATCCTCCGGTTTTATCCCTGCCATTTCAAAGGCGCCCTTGGCAGCTCTCACCGTAGCTAACATCTCTATAAAATTATGTTTGTCCCAGTAAAAGGAATGATCCATACCGACATGTGTACCGAGGACATAGATCGGTTTATCCGTATATCTCGTCGCAATATCGGAACGGCACAGAATGACCGCGGCCGCACCATCGGTCTGGGGGCAACAGTCCAGAAGATGGAGGGGCCAGCAAACCATGGGACTCTTCAATACGTCCTCTATGGTAATCTCGTATCTGTAATGAGCAAGGGGATCTAACGATCCATTATGGTGGTTCTTCACGGCAACCCGTGCAAACTGCTCCATAGTGCAGCCCAACTCGTGCATCTGTCGAGCCGCGTAGAGGGCCTGCATTGCGGGAGCAGTTGATCCCAGGTCCAGGCCGGGCTTCCTCCAAAACCAGAGGACCCAATGGCGATGAGTGATTCTGACCCTGGTTTTTCCCTCATCTTCTCTGTCCCAAGTACCAAGACAACATCGTAGAGACCCGAAGCAACCCCGATTACTCCATGTCTTACTGCATCGGCACCTGTCGGACACCCATTTTCAACCCTGGTAATCGGTATTTCAGGATTACCTATCTGAGAAGAGAGCCATGAACCACTGAAAGCGGTGGCCCCAAATTGCGATATGCCAGAATTCGCCAGCCAGGCCGCCTTAATCTCTTTTGGATCGATTCCCTTATCCACGCTGTTTATGCAATCAATAAAGGCCTCTTGAGCCATAGTTTCGAGACTCTTACTGTACCACTCCCCGAATGGGATCATCCCGGCACCTACGATAGCAACCTTTCCCCTGATACTCATCTTAACCCTCCTCTATCAATCTAAATTTGTACCCGTATAGATCTACTCCCCTGTCGGTTAGTATCTTGCGGAGGACGAGTTCGACCTTTGCTCCTATTTTGACATCTTCTGGACTTTTCACATCGGTAATCAGGCCTTGATACCTTCCACCACCGTCGAGGTCGACTATGGCAAGGGCTGCCGGCGGCTCGATCTGGGGAGGTAAGACATAGTTTATACAGTATGTGTGCACAGTTCCCCTTCTACTCAGTTTATGTTCATTGTTATTAAAGCTTCCACAGATCGGACAGATCTTTCTCCGTGGATAGGTAGTGTGACCGCAGTCAGCACATTTCGAACCTATAAGACGATAGGTTTCTGGTTGTAATCTCCAATGAAACGGCGACGGTGGCGCTGGTAAGTTTTCTGCCATAAGAATACCTCCTTCTTTTAGATAGGCTATTTCTTTTCGTTATCCAATCTCGACTCTCCGTTAAAGCTTTATCCCCGTCCGAAACCTCGTAGTTATCCTTGAGGTGATTTCTATTTAATAGAATGTGGAGAGAAAAATCAAGACAAAAATAACTTCTCAGAAAAAACTTGACAAGCGTAACCTATTGTGTTATTCGATTTCTACTTTTGGAAATAGGATTTTCGCAGTATGATATATATAAAAGGAACC
>JBDRGH010000581.1:0-4492 GCA_043818015.1 Pseudomonadota bacterium | reverse complement strand
ACTCAACGGTTTCCTGGATAATAGCATGAGTACCGATAACGATATCGACATCCCCGTCTCTGATAGCGTTAAGAATCTTATCTTTTTGCGCCTTCTTGACACTACTGGTAAGGAGTACCGTCTTCACACCGAAGCTCGTGGCCAGACGATGAATATTCAAGAAGTGCTGTTCAGCCAATATCTCGGTGGGAGTCATGATGCTAACCTGATAACCATTCTCGACCGCTATGAAGGCCGAGATCAAAGCCACGACAGTCTTACCACTTCCTACATCTCCCTGTATAAGCCTGTTCATTGGGTAAGAACGTTCCATATCATTCTCAATAGTGGCGATCACCCTCTTTTGTGCCTCGGTCAGATTAAAAGGCAAAGACTTCAGTAATCTATCTTTACTCTCATCGGGAATCGTGAAAGAAATCCCTTTTTCAGTTGTAACGCCTTTCTTCTTAAGGGCCAATCCCAATTCCAGAAAGAAAAATTCATCAAAAACGATGGTTCTATGGCAAGGAGACCCACCAGAGACGAGATCTGAAAAGTTATCGTCAGGCTCCGGGAAGTGTACTCTCTTTATGGCTTCGGGAAGTTCCATTAAGTCCTGCCGGCCGCGTATATGGGAAGGAATGGCACTGAAGAGAGAATCCGAATATCTATCGACGATATTTTTCATTATCTTTCTCATAGTCTTCTGGTACAATCCTTCAGTCTCAGAGTACACAGGGACAATTCGGGTGAAGTTGAGAGAATCAGTCATATCCTCAACCACCTCAATATCTGGATGGTGAATCTCTTTTTGGAATCGATAAACCTTGATCTCTCCAGACAGGATTACCCTGTCTCCTTTTTTAAACCTTTTCTTTAAGTAACTGTAGGTGAACCATTTGGCGGTGATAGTACCACTTCGATCTCCTACCACCATCTCAAAGATGCCCTTTCGTCTCCTCTTGTAAGGGGTGACGCCCAGACGTACTATCTCTCCCAGAACTGTCTCCTTTATCCCCACTTCGAGTCTTGATATTGGTTTTATATTCCTTCTATCTTCGTACGTTCGGGGAAGAAAATAGAGGGCGTCTTCAACGGTTTCGATTCCCTTTTTTTTGAGTATACTTTCCCATTTAGGCCCAACACCTTTCACAAATTGAATTAGGGTCGACAGCTCCTTCGCTCTTGCCAAAAACTCAACCACTGAGACTTCTCTTTCCAAAGACGGTGGTGACTGATTGTCATTTTCTATTCGTTCAAGTATTCTCAGAGAATCTATAATCCTAATCTTTTTTGAAGAGGAATCCAAAGAATCAAAACCTGCAAAGTTTCCTGCCAATTTCCGAATAAGACTTGACTTCTCTGGGGCCAATGGCAGTAACAGGGCTTGTTTGGCTAGGTTTACGACGTGGACTTCCAAATCCTTAACGATATCGAGATTGGCAAAGGAGTTCTTTGAGGCATAATTCATTGGTTTACGCAACGCTGTGATAATATCCCCAAGTTCCCTCATACGAGGCCTTCGTCAATTTCTAAATGTGGTTTCAATTTCAAGTCCTTAGGTATCAAACTGGTTTATTTTTATCAAAATGTTCTGGGCTTGACAAGAAAAAAGGTTTGACATTTTGATCGCTAAAGGTTATGTTTACAAAACGTTAGCGATTCTCCAGGATGAGCATAGAGGAAAACGGGCTCTCAGGCAGTCGGGTACGCTCACCCGGCTTTTGTTGTTTTTGTACTGACCGATAACGTAATCTTCCTTTGCCCGAGAATTCCTACAGAATCTGAAAAGGAGTGAAAAATTGGGAGAGATGGTGACGTATAAGGACGCCGGTGTGGACGTGGACGCGGGCAATGAATTTGTGAAAAAGATAAGGCCGCTGGTCAAATCTACATTTAGACCTGAAGTTCTGACGGAAATCGGAGGTTTTGCTGGTCTGTTCGCCTTGAATACGGAGAAATTCAGGAAGCCAGTTCTAGTATCCACCACCGACGGGGTCGGAACCAAGCTAAAGATTGCGTTTATGATGGATAGGCATGATACCATTGGGATTGACCTGGTTGCCATGTGCATAAATGACATCATAACCCTCGGCGCTGAACCCCTTTTCTTCTTGGATTATATATCGACGAGCAAGTTGATGCCAGATAAAGCCCAGGAAATCGTCAAAGGGATCGTTAACGGATGCAGGCAGGCCAACTGCTCACTCATGGGAGGAGAAACTGCGGAAATGCCATCCTTCTATAGGGATGGAGAATACGATCTAGCAGGGTTTGCAGTAGGGGTCGTCGACAATGACAAGATTATCGAGGATTCTGCTGTCACTGTGGGGGATAAGCTAATTGGCATCGCCTCTAGCGGTCTCCACAGTAATGGATATTCCCTGGTCAGGAAGATAGTATTTGAGCATCTTAATCTGGATATCACCGCTGAAATAGAAGGGCTGGAAAGGCCCTTAGGAGAAGAACTGCTGCAACCTACAAAGATATATGCAAAGGCTATTCTGAACCTGATCCGGGATTTCAACATCCGAGGTATCTCCCACATCACCGGGGGAGGATTGGTAGAGAATATTCCACGAATACTGCCCGGAAGCTGTCAAGCCTTAATATATAAGGACTCCTGGGAGATTCCTCCCATATTCAAATTTATCAGCGCAAAAGGGAAGGTTGATGAATACGAGATGTTTAGAACCTTCAATAATGGCATAGGAATGGTGATAGTCGTCTCTCCCGATGATGTTGACGAGGTGCTTATACGATTAAAGGGGTTGAAGGAACAACCCTTTGTTATAGGCGAGGTCACCCGAAGACAGAAAGGGGAGAAAGCCACTAAATTCCTTTGATACACGAAGCCTCTGGTGATGGTGGGGCTGTTGTCAGTGCGTGTTTGGTAACGGTTGACTGAAGGTATCATGGTTCTCACAAAAGCAACGCCAAGCTTAAGCGAGAAGAGGGAGCTGACGAAATCATGGTGAGGCCGGAGGATACACACTTAATTAGCAGAAGTCAGGTGTGAGGTTTACAATGTCAAGAGTGTGCGATATCTGTGGAAAGGGTCCGCTGGTTGGCAATAATGTTAGCCATGCCAACAATAAAACCAGAACAAGGTGGTACCCTAATATTCAAAAGGTTAAAGTTGTTAAAAACGGATCAGTTAAAAGGCTCAATGTCTGTACCAGGTGTATACGATCCGGAAGCGTCATCAAGGCTTCGTGAGATTCCTTACGAGAGAGTGTCTTCAACTCTTCCGGCGATCGGTCAGGTAACCTCATCTTCTCAGCCTTTCAACCTGGATGACGCCTTTAACGCTTTTCAAAGCGTTCATGATATTCTGAAGGTGTTTGAGATCACTTACCTCAACCTCAAAGATACTTACTGCCTTCTCGTCTGCGGTAGTATGAACATGAGCATTTGTGATATTCCCCTCAGAGAAAGCAATAGACGAACTCATAGCGGCAAGTAATCCCTTCTTATTATCGCAGACAACACTAATTCTGACCAGATGCATCGAGTCATCCTGTAAATCCCACTCCACGTCTATTATCCGTTCAGATGAACCGTGCAGGACAGTGGGACAGTCAGAGGTATGAACAGTAAGCCCCCTTCCACGGGTAATATACCCAACTATCTTATTGCCGGGTAGCGGGTTGCAACACTTTCCAAAACGCACCATCACATCATCAATACCTCTTACCTTAACCCCGCTTTTCTCCTTCTTTTCTGGCCTCTTAGTAACCTTTTTTAATATTGACTCCTCTGTAAACTCCCTGTCTAACTTCTCTTGTGGTAACAGTTTATGTATTATTTGGTTAACGGAAAGCTTTCCATATCCAACCTCTGCCAGCAAATCGTCGGCGTCCACCAGGCTGAATTCCTCTGCCACTCCCTTCAACTCAGCTGACTTTGCGATCTTTGAGAAGTTGAGTCTATACTTCTTGAACGCTCTTTCACATATTTCCGATCCCAATGAGATACTCCGCTCACGTTCATTGGTTTTGAGCCACTGACGAATCTTTGCCTTCGCCCTGGATGTCCTGACAATGTTTAACCAATCGATACTGGGGTGCTGATTGGATGAGGTCAATATGTCTACCGTATCGCCATTTCTTAACTCATATTTTAAAGGAACAATCTTGCCATTTACCTTAGCTCCCATACACTGATGTCCTACATCGGTATGAATGCTGTACGCGAAATCAAGGGGGGTGGCACCCCGGGGGAATTCCTTTACCTCGCCCTTCGGGGTAAAAACATACACCTCTTCAGGAAAGAGATCAACTCTGACCGACTCCAAAAACTCTCCCGGATCCCTCATATCCTGTTGCCATTCCAAAATTTGTCTTAGCCAGCCAAACTCCCTATCAACCTTTTCGCCGATGTCTTTTTCCTCCTTGTACTTCCAATGAGCAGCTATCCCCTCCTCTGCAATTCGATGCATCTCCTCTGTACGTATTTGAATTTCGACTCTTTCACCGTAGGGTCCAATAACCGTCGTGTGCAGGGATTGGTA
>JBDRGH010000580.1:0-11524 GCA_043818015.1 Pseudomonadota bacterium | reverse complement strand
TTTTCATCTTTCCTCCTTAAGGCTTTTTCTCGGTCTGCTTGCTTGATTTGTTCTATTTGGGCTCCGTGAAACTCAGGTGTGTCTATTAATCCTTCGGTGTACCACAAGTGTTCATAGAGTTCTGGAGGGGAATATTTGAGTATTTTGTGGTCAATGCAGATATTGAAGAGCTCGGTTCCTGGATATGGGGTGGCTATGTAGATGTAGCGGTCATCGAGGGGAAGAGCGTTTGCGTATTCGAGGGTTGTTCTGATGTTTTCTTGGGTTTCCCCTGGGTAGCCGATTATGAAGAATCCACAGGTTTTGATGTTCATATTGGAGATGTTTTTGACAAGTTGTTCTGCTTTCTTGTAGGGGAGGTAACTGTGAAGGGTTCCCATTTTAGAGGCTGTGGCTTCTACTCCTGTTTCGAAGGCGAGGCTTAGGCGCCAGCATTTTGAGTTGTTTATGAGGTTGAGGGTTGTTGGGTCTTGGATGCTTTTAGGGCTTATGCCATTTGGGGTTGACCACCAGAAGTCGAAGAATTTAAGAGCATCGATTACCATCTTGAAGTGGTCTTTGTTTAGGGTGAGGTTGTCATCTTCTATGAAGATTTCTTTTATTCCTATTGTTGCTAGGTCTGTGAAGTGGTTGTAGATGGCGGCGCATTTGTAGAATTGGGGAGATCCCCAGAAATTGTTCATAGTGCAATAACCGCATTTATAGGGGCATCCTCTTGAGGTTATAGTTGGAAACCAGCGTTTTGTCTTGGATTGAAGGTCATGGGGGAGGTTTGCATTCCAGTAGGGGACCATGAAGTTGTAGGCAGGTTTTGGGAAAGCTATGTTTATTTGACCTCGGGTAAAGAAGGGTTCTCCTTGGCCTCTTATAAGGATATCGATGCCGGGAGGAGGAGGAACGAAGGCAGCATGGTGGCCTCCTGCGATGATGATTTTGGCGTGTTTTTTGGCGAGTTTGGCTGCTTGGAGATATTGGGAGTGTTGAGCGGAGAACATGACGCTTAAGCCGATTATATCGTATTGATTGGTTTCGAGGTGGGTTTCGAGGGATTCTCCTAGGTTTTCATCGAGGATTGTTACTCGGTCTCGGTCTGTGATTGCTTCGCGCAGGCAAAGAAGTCCTATCGGGGGAATGAGAGTTGTTTTCTGTTTGTGGAAGGAAGGGTCTTTCAGTTTGACTAGGAGGATTTTTTCGTCTGGGAAGGTTTGTAGGAGTGTGGGTTTCATCCTCTTTTGGTAACCTGTTTGTTTATTCCACCTATGATCATATTCATTTGTTGTGCAAGACCCTTGACTCGCGCACAAACTCTGGCAAGTTCTTTCTCTGATTCTGTTGCCGCTATTGGAACAATTATTTCTGGGCCTTCTGATGGGGTATCATAATCGCCTTCTAATTCTACATAGGTCCGAAAATCTTCTAAGATCAGCTCGTTTAACTGGCTGAGCAAGTCGTGGACTTTTTCTGAATCAGTGTAATTCATATCTCTTTCTCCTTTAAGGGTTATTGAGAGTATTATAGCATAGATTGCCGTTTTAGTCAACCTTTTTGTCTTTGGCTTTACTTTGGTGGGTTATATTGCGATAATTGTATATAGTGAGATAACTATGTCGAGAGACCTTGTTTCTAAAGATGAGTGTGTGGAGTTGACTGAGGAGGAGGCTTCTTCTTTTAAGAGGAAGGCTGAAAATATTCTTAGGAATAAAGCTCCTGTGGCGGCCCAGAGAATTGTTGACATGATGGAGTTTGGTGAGAAGGATGAGACAAGGCTTAAAGCGAGTAATGATGTTTTAAAGTATGCTGGTGTTGGGGCGGACAGGAATGCTCCTGCTGTTAATATTAATTTTCCGCCTGAGTATTTAGGAAAAGTTTTACAAGGTTTAGCCTCCATGTTTGGAGAAGGAGAGAGAAATGTTACTGAATCCCGATCATCGAGGGCAGGTGATACTGTCGAGGAAGTTCATCGAGGACCAACCAGCGGACAAGTGGAGTAGGTTGTGGCACGATGTTTTTATTCAGGCTGTGAGCTATCATGCCGCGCAGGATATTTATTTGTTTGTGGGATTTTCGCCGCAGTTTAGGGCGACTCCTAGTGGGAAGGGTGCTCCTGTTTATTTGCCTACTGTGGATGGCGGGTGGGTTGCGTCTGATGAGGTTAAGAAGTGAGAGTAGATATTGACTACACCTCAATCATTGTTAATAGAGCCCGGAGACAGTTCACTGGTAAGGGATTTCGGGAAATACCAGTTCGTCCTGCACCCGAAAGCGCCTGTGTTCGCAGAAGACGAGAACCCGGTTCTGATTATTCAACAGCTTGCAAAGGAGATTCAAAGTCCTAATTTTCAGGCTACTGAGGGTGTTAGGGATCTTCTAAAGCAGGTTAGTTACGTTAATCTGTGGTTTTTTTTGAAGTTTGTCGCCGGGTTTGCGGGGCCGTTTGATCTTTTAAATACTGATCTTCATCTGGATATGTGTAATTTCAGACAGAGGTTATTAGAGAAGGGTATTAGGGGAGCTATGGCGCTGCCAAGAAGTCATTACAAAAGTACGATTGTTACTGAGGGGGGGAGTATTTGGGAGATACTGAGATGGCCGAACATTCGGATTAGAATTACGGGGGCGACTGCGGATAAGGCTGTTGGTTTTATGCACACTATAAAGAATACTTTTGATGCGAATGAGTTTATGAAGTGGCTGTTTCCTGAGTATGTTCCTAGTAGGAACCAGGAGAGATGGAATGATGCTGAGATTGTTATTCCTAATAGGAGCAGGTATTACAGGGAGCCTACTGTGTTGGCTTCTGGTTCTGGATCTGCTACTGAGGGGCATCATTTTAATCTGCATATTGCGGATGATTTGTTAGGGATGGCGCAGTTGAATGCGATGAAGCAGGGTCTTGGGGATATGTATAAGACTAAGGCTTGGTTTTGGAGTTCTGAGAAGACTCTCTTGGTTAGTTTGAAGAATGACCGTGTTATTGCGGTGATGACCCGGTATGCGGTAGATGATTTGGGGGGAGATATTCTAGAGAGGACTCGGGAAGTTTATGGGGCCGAGATCGATGGTTTTGTGCCGAAGAATGATGGGAAGTGGATTTTCTATTATAGGAAGGCTATTGAGAACGGGAAGGTTATTTTTCCTGAGAACTTTTCGTTGGAGATCTTTGATGATATGGCAAGCGGAGGCCCGGAGGATTTCTGGACTTGGATTACACAGTACATGAACGAGCCCAAAGGGGCTGGATTGACGGAGCTTAGCGAGTATGCGATTAAGAGGTTCCGGATGGTTTATGATGAGGGTAGAGGGTGGTTAATACTGAAGCCCGGGGGAGAGGTTGATGAGGTTATTCAGCTTAAAGATGTTTTTGTTACTGAGGGGACCGATCCTGCGGCGACTGAGAAGTTTGTGAGCGCGAAGACTTCCAGGAGTGCGACGGTTGTAATTGCGCAGGATTGGGAGAGGAACTGGTATATTTTGCAGGTGAGAGCTGATTATGTTCCTATTACAACGGTTTTTAGGTGGGTCTTTGATGATGCTAGGAAATTTAAGGGGAATATCAAGGTTAGTGGGTTGGAGGCGCAGAGCGGATTTAAAGTGCTTGTTCCGCTGCTGAGGTCTGCAATTGCTGAAGAGATGAAAGTTTGTCAGCAGAAAGATATACCCTATTATCATATTAATTTGAGGCCGGTTACGGCTGTTGGGGACAAGGATGCCAGGATAAGAAGTCATCTTGTTTTGGCTATGAGTAATGGAAAACTTTGGTGCGAAGAAAGTTATTATAGAAAGTTTCTTGAGGAGAGCGAGGCTTTCCCGCAAAGTCTCAAGAAAGACATCCTCGATGCGACTAGTATTGCTATGATGTGTTCGAGTAAACCGACGCATCCCGAACTGCTTGCGGAGAGAGCTGCGAAGAGACAGGATAGAAACAGGCATGTTAATTCAAGGACGGGATATTAGGAGGATTCATGAGCGATTTTATGGATGAGTCGGTTATTAGGGGCGAGGAAGATAGGAAAGAGCTGACGGAGTTTTTGACCGATGAGATTAATGCGATAGCTACCGGGGATGAGAGAAAAGGGTTGGAGGAAAATTGGGCCAAATGGCGCAGACAGAGAGAAGATATTCCTGAGATGAAGAGTAAGGATTATCCATGGGCAAACGCGAGCAATGTGGTTCCTCCGGTTGTTTCTACGGATACTCAGGGGATTTATAGCGTTATAAAGGATTCTGTTGACGCTAAAGATCCGGTTTGGCTGGTGAAGTCTGCAAGGAAGAGTGACGCAGATGCGATGGACAGTGTGACTGAGTATTTTGGAGCTATGGCGAAGAGTAAGTTTCATCTTAACTTGTCTGGAAAGCTTGAAACGATTTTGTTTGATACGGTTTCGCTTGGGACGCAGTTTGTCAAGGTTCCCTGGATAAAGGATTATTGGGCGTTTAAGAAGAAGGACCCGAGTGGAGGGTTTACTTTGGTTAATAAGCCTATCTTTAGCGGACCTTCTATTGTTCCCATCAGGCTGGAGGATTTTTTCACGAGACCATATTGGCCTGATATACAGAAGTCTCCGTGGATTGCTCACAGGATTCATCTGACTGAGCATGAGCTCAGGTTAAGGGAGAAGAATGGGATTTATCAGGATGTTGAGCGGGTTCTAAAGGGGGCGAGGCAGGGGTTCGATGAAAACAAGATAGAGGAATTGGCGGAAAGAAATATCGAAGTTGATGAGATGAAGGGATTCTTCGATATTTATGAGATTTATACTTTCTATGATGCTGACGGAGACGGTTATCCGGAAGATATTGTTGTTTTCTACGAGCCTGAGACAAAGACGATTCTTAGGGAAGAGTATAATTTGTTGGGTCGCAGGCCGATAGCTAGGTTCACTTATATTAAGAGAGCTTATCAGTTGTATGGGATCGGGGTTGGATGGATGCTTGAGAATATGCAGGACGAGATAACGACACTGCATAATATGAGGATAGATCAGACTCATATTTCCGGGTTACAGATGTATGCGACAAGGTTAGGGGGTCCTATTCCTGAGAATGAGGAGTTTAGGCCCCTCAAACAGATCCCTTGTGATAACCCGAAAGAGGATATTGTACCGATCAGTTTTCCTGATACTTCCGGGGCTACTTTGCAGGCGGAGATGGTGGCGAAGGAGCTTGCAAATAGGAGAAGTGGGGCTGGAGATTATCTGACTGGGTTTGAGAATAAGAATATTGGGACAAGGGCTACGGCTACGGGAACGATGTTTCTAGCGAATAGGGGAGCAAGTGTTATTCAGACTACCATGGCTGGGATCAGAGATTCTTTGTCGGAGTTGGGGAATCTTGTCTTGTTTCAGTGTGTGCTGCACAGCGGAGAACTAGAGTCTTCGTTGTCTTTGGTGGACAATAATCATGCTGAGAATGTGAAGAGGGTTTTTTCGATGGAAGTTGAAGATATTCCTTCGAGAATGAGTATACAGGTACAGACGGCTGATATTGATGAGACGGCGGAGGCCAGGAAACAGTCAAAGCTTACGTTGGCTTCTTTGTATGCGATGTATGCTGAAAAGATGAAGATGTTGTTGCCGGCGGCTTTTAATCCTGAGATGCCCGAAGAGTTCAAGCTGGTTATTCTGAAGTTTTATGTGGGCGCTACAAAGCTCATGGAGGATATTTGTAAAAGTTTTAAGGAAGCTGACTACGAGAGTTACATTCCTTATGTTAGGGATATTGAGAGGCTCGTTGAGCTGCAAGAGTCACTAAGAGCGCAATCTATAGGAGAGGGGAGTTATGGCGGAGCTAAACCAACTGGAATTGGAGGCCCTGGGGAACCTGGTAACGAAGGATAAGCTGGGTTGGAGGGTTATCGAAAAGTTTTTGGAGGAGGTTAGGGCTTCGGCTTTAAGAAGTCTTGAAAACTCAGAGGATATCCATGAGATTACGAGGTCTCAGGGCAGAGCCTCAGCGATCAGAGATATGAATAGAAAAATAGAAAGAGCCGTTGAGCTCTATAGTAAGTTAATGAAGGAGAAAGAGAATGGGTGATAATTTGTTTGGAAGAGTTCATCTCCAATGGTTCGCTGATGCTCAAGCGGCACCTTCTCCTGGTTTCGGGCCTCCCGAGGATGAGCCTGAATACGAGGTTGAAATTGTAGATGAGAAGGAGAAGGAGACGGCTCCGGCTCCGCCTCCGGTTAAAGAGGAAGAGGGACCTACGAGGGCTGAGATATTGGAACAGTTGAAGTTCTCTCAGACCGAATTGAAATCTATTCAGGAAAGGTTGGCGACGCAGAGACCTGTCGAGGAGAGTACCCGGGAACAACCATCAATTACGCCGCAGAAGCCATCGGAGAGTGATGCTGATTTTGCACAGCGGGTTAAGGAAAGTTTATATGAGAATCCTGCCAGCGTTATAAATGAAATTGTTATGAAGAGCATTAATCAACAGGTTGCTCCGCTGGCGCAGGCGCTTATCAAGCAGGGTGTTACTACCTCGAAAAATCTCCTGCTTTTAGATGAGGGGAAGAGGAGCTTTTATAAGAAGTTCGGAAAAGAGATCGAGGACGAGGTTAAGCTGCTTGATCCAATTGGACAGCTTGACGATCCGTATGGAAAAGCTTTCGCGAGTGTCAGGTCAAGGCATTTTGATGATATTCTTACCGATGAAGTCGAGAGAAGAGTTCAAGAGGAAATCGCTAAGAGACTCCCTGCCAAGGAAGAAGAGGTATCGAAGGCCCCCGTTCCGACATTTAGTGAGACTGGACTTAATCAGCCGGTTGGACCGAAAACAGCTAAGGTTAAGGTTACTTTGACTCCTCAAGAGGCGAGGACGGCGGATATTAAAGGGATAGATAGGGTTGAATACGCAAGACATCTTGATAGAAAAAGAAAGGCAGGTATTGAATAATGGCGACTAAAAAATCAATTAAGGGAGATTCTATTCCCATTGAAAAGAAAGGTGATATTATTATCGATCTGAAGACTGGGAAAGAGGTTGAGAAGCTTGCTACTTCGGTTCCAGATGCGGATGTTCCTGTTGTGGATGACATAATTGCTCGTGCCGGAACAAAGAAGAAAAAGGAGCAACTCATAAATATGGATTTTTCTGACGAAGATATATTAAGGCTGGATAAGGCGGGGTTCGAACTTGGTTTTGAAAGTGGCTTAGATGGTTTTAAGCCGATGGCGGATAAATTCATTATGGAGCTCACCAAGGAGAATCGCGACAAGTACCTGCTATCGCAGGCTTATTACAAGATGGCGCAGAAGGCGGCGGCTAATCCGAAGATACCTGGTATCGATGTGTGGCAGCCGAACGCCATGGCGACTGATAGGCTTGAGGTTTCGGGGAAAGATCCAAACTTTGCCTATTGCTGGAAGAGACCTGACCAACTCCAGACACATAGAGGGGATGGGTGGGAACCTGTTCGGGACGATGGTATAAGAGCTTTTTATAAAGAGAACGGTGTTCCGAAAGTTACCCTGAGAGGGCATACAGAGCTTGTGCTCTGCCAAATGCCTAAAGAGAAGAGAGATGCTATAGAGAGAGTACATCAGCAGAAGAGTAGGGATCGGATGAGTGCGGTGAAGAGTGATGCCGAGACAGAGATTAAAAGTCAAGGTGGTATTACTTTTGATCCGAACAATCCGAGACCTGGGACAGTCTTCGGGCCACCCGAAGGCGATTGATAGCAAATCTTTAAAGGAGTTGGTCTATGGCTAACACAGCACTTAGCGAGGGCTTTGTCTTTAAAAAGTCTCTCGTAGGGATCGGCGCTCCTATGGAGGAGACCGTTCTTACTTCCAATAACATTATAGCTGTAGGAGATGCTCTGGGTGCCGCATCTGGAAAGGCCGTCATTGCAGACGCCACTTCCACAGGTATCCTTGGTGTTTCCGAAACAACGCAAGCCACCTCCGTAACCGTGAACGTGAGCGTGCTTTATATTCCTGCGGTTCCCTGGTATGTCTTTAAGGCTCAGACGGACGCTACCTTTTCACAAGGTAATATGTTTGGGCAAATGGGAATCACCGCTACTACTGGTGACATGAAAATCGATGTCGGTGACGACAACGCTACCAGTATAGCATGGCCGATTGGTTTGATTGAAGATGGTGAGACCGAGGCGGCTGCCAACAGAGAGATCCTCTTTGTGTGGAAAAGAAGCAAGTTTAACGGGATCGGGATGTAGGAGGAGGATTTATGGCTATATTAAACAGGAATGCGTTTCCAAAACACTTTGACAGAGCGATCCACAATATATTCTTTGATGAGTATACTGAATACCCAAGTGAGGTAGAGGACATAGCTCGTATAACCCCGGCTCCTGAGGGTCGTTACGATAAGGAAGCTGAGCTTTCTCCTATCGGCGAACTACAGGAGATCCCCGAGGGAACGGCGGTCCAATTCGATCAGCCTGTTGAAGGTAATGAAATTTCAAGAGAGGCGACTGAATACGGTCTCGGTATTCAGATCACCAAGAGAATGGCTCGGGATGACCTTTTCGGCAACTTTAAACAGATGCCGAGAAGCTTGGGGCGGTCCGCCGTTCACAAGAAAAATACCACTTTCTTCGACCTCTTTAACAACGGGATAAACTCAACGACCTATCACACCGCTTGGGACGGCAAAAGCATTGTTTGTTATAATGCTACCGCTTCCAGCACTCACCAGGGGTTGAAGTCAAGGGAGGCTATTAATAATGCGCCCTCTACGGCTGGCGCTCTTTCTGAGACGACCCTTCAGGCGGCCTTCGAGTATATGTATAAGGCGGACGACCAGGCGGGACAGCCCACCGTGTTGACTCCTTACTTGCTCATAGTCAGTGTGGATGAGATGTGGAATGCCAATAAGCTTCACGATAACTTGATGCAACTTAGCTCTGGAAACAGAGACTTGCTCACAACTAATCCTAAATATGGGATTGTGAAGCCCTGGAGCGTGTATGTCAGTAGGTATTATACGAGTACCACAGCGTTCCACTTGCTGGCAAGGGAGCACGATTTTAGATTTCGCTGGAAACAAAAACCTCTGCCGGAGAGTGCGGATGACTTCTTAACAGGCAATGCGCTTTTCAAAATTACGATGGAGTTTTCTACCTACTGTAACCGCTATCTAGGCGTCTACGGCAACGCCGGAGCTTAGGGGGTAAATAATGGCAACTAATCTAGACCCTCAACTAACTGTTTCGGCCATTATCGGCAATCTAACCGGTGATGTCACAGGCGATGTCACAGGCGATGTCACAGGCGATGTCACAGGAAATGTTACTGGAAATGTTACCGGGAATTTGACCGGTGATGTAACTGGTGATACAACTGGGGCACTGGTCGTTAGTGGTTCAGCTAATTTGGCTTCCAAAGCGATAAAATTGAGTGATGGTGGTTTCAGCAATATTACGCTTTCAGGTCTTACTGTAAGTGATGTTCTTGTTGGAGCCTGGCAAACTCACTACTCGGATGGAGGGATTGTGGCGGTGAGCAACCCGTCAGTAACATATATCGGCGCTGGCGCTATCTCGTTGGCGAGTCCTCTCTCCAATGTGGCGGCTGTGGTTCTTTACTGGGACCGGAGCTAGTGGTTGAGCAGTATTTAAGTACAAATGTTACGTGGACCTCTGGTGGAGTAACGTATTCTACCCCTATGATTGAGGTGCAATACGCCACCAGGGGGCCCCATTCTTGGCGACGCTGGTATACTTGTCATATTTGTGGCAGGAGCTACCCGGAGGATGAGGTTGTCCTGCATAATGGGATTGCCTATGGGGTTCAATGTCGTCATAACGAGTATATAGGAGAATAAGATGGGTGTTACAAACGATGCCTACTCCATAAGGATGAGTGAAGCTGCTGATAACCTTGCTGGTCCTATGACAATCATGGGGATTACCTATGTCACCAGTGATATCGCTAAGGGAAGTTTTAATTTGTCAGCGAAAAGTGATGGAACACTTGGAACTGTCGCCGAAGGAACGCTTGTTTCTAATGCCATGCACACTGTAATGTTTCCTGAATCAAAGACCCTGAATGGTGGGATTTATCTGAGTTCCATTACTGCCGGAAGCTACGTTAGGATCTATAAGTAAGAAGGGCTCCATATATGCCTAAAACAAAGAAAGGGCAAAAGATCTACCGAAAGATGCTTAAGACTTACGGGAAGAAGAAAGCCAAAAAGGTCTTTTATGCTAGCAAGAAAAAGGGAACTATAAAAGGAGTCTGCCGATGAAAGGGTGGGAATGTCCAAAATGTGGAGCTGTTTACGGTCCTCATGTCGATGAATGTTACAAATGTAATAACAATTTAAATTATCAACCTCGGCCTTACTATCCAGTCGTCCCTTATATCCCGAAGACTCCCTATTCTTGGAGACCTTACCCTTGGATAACTTGGTATGAGGACACGTCAGGGAGTACAGCGGATAAAATCGAGGTTTCCTCTAAAATGATTGAAGGAACAAGGATCTCTGACTAATGACCCTCCAACAGATGATCGAAGAGGTTTATGAGAGGGCGGGCGAGCCTTCTAACCTTGAACCATACACTTCGAGTGGCGATACCACTACATTTAGTTTGGGTACTACAGGCGCTGGGAAAATTCTAAGAGCGCTTAATCGTGCTCAAGATCGGGTTGTTGGTTATAAGAGTAAGGGAGGCTATCGGGTCAGGTTCCATGATTTTTTCGAATTTGCTTATTTTAACACTGTTATAAGAGAGTTTCAACTCTCAGCGGCAAACAATTCTACCTTTCCATACACTATTACCTTAGCAACGGAAACCGATACTCCTTCGACCACGGCGGATGCCTATAATGGGTGGGTTGTAGAGATGACTTCAGGGGATGCCGACGGTGATATAAGGGCTATTTTGGATTATACGGCTGGGTTGGTGGCGACAGTTCAAGACGATTTTTCCAGTGATCCTGCGGCGGCGGATACCTGCAAACTTTATAAGGATTTTGTCAGGATGCTTTCCTCTTCTCATACTCTTGTCGGGGACAATATGGCAAAGCCTACAAGATTCTTTGAGATTCTAAAGATTACTGACCTAGAGAACAAAATGGAGCTTGCCGACGCCCAAAGACATAAGCACTATATCGAGCACCTAACTACTCCGGGAGAGCCCAATGAGTGGTATCGATATGGTGATTATATCTTTTTTAATGGGCCTGTTGACACGGAAAGATGGTTCAGGATGGAATATTACAGGCTCCCTGCCGAGTTCACTACTTCATCGGCAACTACCGCAGAGAGTGAGATTCCAGCGCCATGGCACGAGGCTATTGTTTTGGGAGCCCTTGAGTGGGCGTTTGGTTGGCTAGGAGAGCCCGCCAGCAAATACTCCTACAAAAGAGATTTTGAAGATTACATGCAACAGAGCATCGGTCCCACAGAGGTTTCGATAGACAGGAAGAATATCTTTGGAAGTGTGAGGATTAAGTAATGCGGTTATTTTTTTCTTCTGAGTACAGGAGTAGAAAGAGCTTCTTGAGGAGACCATCCGTAATTGTTGACCCTCATATAAATAGTTTGTGGCTTAAT
>JBDRGH010000579.1:0-2418 GCA_043818015.1 Pseudomonadota bacterium | reverse complement strand
GAGTTCGTCCGGGAAGGATCGGTGACCGTCTTGGATGTCCGGCCGGTCGAGGAGTACAGTGCCGGACATATTCCCGGAGCCATCTTTAAGTTCAGCCATTGAGAAGGTGGCCAATGATCCGACCATTTCCTCCAAGCTGGTCAAAATGGGTATGATTCTGGAATTCGAACCACCGGATAAACTTTTTACGAGAATGCAAGAAGAATATAAAATGATTGAGGAGATCGCAAAGAGAGCCGGGCTGAAAAAATAGTAAGAAAGATCAGGAAATATCCATCTCCCGTCTATGCTCTGTTGGAATTGCCATGGATTTTTTCTAATCCAACTGGGCGTAATCTCTCATAGACGGCCCTCCGCTCCGGGTCCGAGGTGGGGGGCTTGGTTGCATCAATCATCACTTTTGAGACTAACTCCTGCCGTATGGTCACCTGAGGTTCCTTAAGCTTTTTCGTTACAGATTCATCAAG
This sequence comes from Pseudomonadota bacterium, assembly GCA_043818015.1. Taxonomy (GTDB): domain Bacteria; phylum Desulfobacterota; class UBA8473; order UBA8473; family UBA8473; genus JBDRGH01. The sequence continues at coordinate 1,951 of JBDRGH010000579.1, read as the reverse complement.
GGCATGGCCTCTCAAATTAGGAATGATGGTAATATCTTGAATTGGGTCGACCCGTGTCGTGATGGCCCATGCAACATCGGTTGGATCATAAATATCAACATCCTCATCCACAGCGATGGCAAACTTTTGATGTAAATAAGTGCTGGATAAGGCCGCCATAAGGACATTCTTGGCCTCACCGTAAAACTTCGGTATCATTTGGATGACAACCCCAAATATGGTGCCCCAGTGGGCATAAACATCTTTTAAGTCAACATGCCCTCCCACCTGTCTGAGGTTTCTAAACAGGGCGGCAGACATGGGCACCCGGTGATAAAGGCAGCCCTCGACATCCGGACCATTTTGATTGGCCTTAAAGATAGCATCACTCCGCATCGTGATCGCGTTAATTTGAACCACAGGGTTTTTCCCGCTTCCCCCGAAATAGTACCCTTGAAATTCGGAAAACGGCCCTTCTTCCTCCCTTACATTAGGAGGTATTTCACCCTCTAAAACAATCTCTGCATGCGCTGGGACCTCCATATCAATGGTTTCGCACTGGATGAGTTCAACGGCCTCTCCCAGCAACGTCCCGGCAAGAGCAAGCTCGTCGAGTTCAAGGGATCCCGTATAGCAAGCAGCTAAGTAATACATCGGGTGGTGGCCAATCATGATGGCAATCGGCATGGGTTTGTTGATGGCCTCATATTTCTGGTATATCAGATGTGTGTGACGCCCGGGGACCATCATGATTCCCGTTTTATTATCCCCCTTTACTTGCAATCTGTGAAATGCCATATTTCTAACACCCGTCTCCAGATCTTTGACGATACATAGCCCTGAAGTGATATAAGGGCCTACGTCCCTGCAGCCCTGTATATGAGCTGGAAGGTTTGTCAGATTTACATCTGCCCCTTTTCTTATCTTCTCTTTGACGGGTCCCTGATGAACCGTTTGACAGGGGATAAATCCCTGGTCCACTCTCCGTACAAATTCTCTGATCGCATCCTTCGCCTTGGTTCCAAAGGCCAACCCGACATGGCGCATATTGGCGGGCGCCTGACCTAAAACCTTCCAGCCCGGGTGGTTCTTAACATTCTCGAATAGAAGGGCCTTTTCCTTTGACTCCCAAAGGAAAGCACTCATATCGAGTTTTGGATCAACCTCCTCCTTCATTCTGATAACTTCATCTGCCTCCTCAAGCTGCCTTATCCAACTTCTCATATCTTTAGCCATATTTTCCCCTTCTTATTGATCTATTTAAACACCTAGATGGCGAGCCTTAACCTCCTCATTTTTATTCAATTCAAGGGTCGTAGATTTGAAGACTACCGTTCCTTTACTCATGATATAAACAAAATCAGCAACGTTAATTGCTAATCCAAGATTCTGTTCCACGAGCAGGATGGAAACAGATGATTCTTTTTTAAGCCGTTGAATAACGTGACTCACTTCCTGGACAAGCAGGGGAGCAAGTCCTTCGGAAGGCTCATCCATCAGCAAAACCTCGGGATTACCCATCAGAGCTCTGGCAATCGCAAGCATTTGCTGCTCGCCACCACTGAGAAACTTTGCCCTCGCATTAATCCGCTCTTTCAATCTGGGAAATAGGGACATTAACTTCTCTATATTCCAAATCTGGGTGCGGCCACTGCTTGGCACGATCGTGAGGTTCTCCTTCACGGTCAGTGACGGAAAAATTCGACGCCCTTGAGGAACCAGCCCTAAACCCATTCTTCCAATGCGAAAAGGCTCAAAACCAGTGATTTCTACATCTTTAAATAGAATTTGACCACGGCGTGGAGGGTTAAGGCCAACGATTGAGTTAATTGTAGTGGTTTTACCCATGCCGTTTCGACCGAGAAGAGCTACCACAGAGGATTTTTCAACTCTCAGCGAAACTCCCTGAAGGATATAGCTGTCTCCATAGTAAGTATGTATGTCAATCAGACGGAGCACTTTTTGTCTCCTC
>JBDRGH010000578.1:0-4250 GCA_043818015.1 Pseudomonadota bacterium | reverse complement strand
GCTCCCAAACCATTTCGGGCCACCATACTCCACATGAAAATCGTCCTTCCTTACCCGCTCACCCATGTTCCTCGGACTAATGTCTATGTCAGAAACCTCCTCCAACGCCTCCTCAAGATCCTCAGGAACATGATAAATCTTGCCTTCAGGAATCTTAACCATTACCTACCTCCTTTTTCGGTGCACCTGTATGAGTTATAATTTGACAGATCCAACAGCTAACCAAGCAGCCTTAAAACAGCTTTCAAAAAATATCCGTTTTCGCTTCAACATTCATTCTTTGAACACCAGAGGCCGATTCCCCAAAAAACCGATAAAATCGGGATGAATTCGCTCTGAGCGATACTTTATCAAAACATAAACAGTTTTTTTAAAGGTATCCCTAATATCGTTGAGGAATTTATCCTCTATATCACAGACCGGTCGGAGGTGCAATACATTTCGTAATACAAAAAGTGTACCAACTTTCGTTCTTTGGCAAAGGACGATACAAAAATAATCATACGTTGCCTTAACTTATTAATATGAAACACTTTCTAAAATCAGATGAGACTAATGGAGGAAGTGATTCTCCGATGACAGGCGTTTTCTGCGAGGGTAAAGGTGGTACATGGTTGGTTTGGTGCACATTTTCGGGAGCAACGAAATCGTTGATTGGTCACTTCTGTGTGCAGATTATGGTGGAAATTTTATCCGTGTTTAGTTTCGGGGTGGCACTTCATCCCTGATTTTTAGGCGGGTCAGTTTCTTTACGAGGGTGTTGCGATGTATCTTGAGTATCTTTGCAGCTTCCGTTTGATTCCATTTCGTCTTTTCCAATGTTTGAAGGATAAGCCGCTTTTCAAAACCCTCCTTTACTTTTGCGAGCCCTAATTCATCGTCTCTCACCTGTTCCACCTCTTCCTTAAATGCTTCTCCGTCCATAAATAGTTCAATAGGAAGGTTACTCAATGAAATGATCCTGTTATCTTTGGAGAGTACCACCAGTCTCTCAACAAGGTTCTGGAGTTCCCGAACATTTCCAGGCCAGGAGTATGCGCAAAGGGTTGCAAGGGCCTTCGGTGAAAAACCTTCAACCTTTTTATTGAAGCACTGATTGTACTTTGCAAGAAAAAACTCTGCCAACAGTGGGATGTCGTTCTTGCGCTTCCTCAGGGGGGGCAGATGGATAGGCACAACATTGAGACGAAAGTAAAGGTCAGTTCGAAATCTACCTTCCTTAACTTCTTTTTCCAAGTCTATGTTAGTGGCAGCAATCACCCTTACGTCGAGATTGACGGTTTTATAACTTCCGATCCTCTGGATCTGTTTCTCTTGCAAAGCTCGAAGCAATTTGGCTTGAAGGTCTAAACGTAGTGCAGATACCTCATCAAGGAACAGGCTACCACCATCGGCATGTTCGAACTTCCCCAGCGTCCGTGCGTATGCACCTGTAAAGGCGCCTTTCTCGTATCCAAAGAGTTCGCTTTCCATGAGTTCTGAGGGTATGGCACTACAGTTTACTACCACAAATGGCTTGTCCTTTCTTTTGCCCTGGTAGTGTATTGCTCTGGCAACCAGTTCTTTCCCCGTCCCGCTCTCACCCGTAATCAAGATACCCGTTGGAGTAGATGCCACCTCCTTGATAATACTGAAAATCTCCCTCATCTCCCTATCTTTGCTAACGATCTGTCCGAAACCATGCTCTTTTTTAGCCTCTGAACGAATGTACTCTATTTCTTTCCGGAACCTTTGTTTGATGAGGACCTCTCCTAGCAACGAAACGAAATGAGCTTCTTCGGTTGGCTTGGTTATACAGAGAGTGGCTCCCAATCTTAAGTACCCTGGCAGACTCCTTAGAATGCCTAAATACGAAACGAGCACTATGTCGATCTCTTCGTTAATCTCTTTTACCCTTCTGACAAATTTGACTCCTTCTGCATCAGAAGCCTCGACACTGAGCAACACTATGTTAACGGTATTATTCTCGATGATATCCAGAGCGGTTTGATTTCTCTCTGCCGCAAAAACTCGATAACGATCCTTGAGTATCGCCTTTAGGGACTCTCTAAACTCTTCTTCGTCATCAACGATCAAAATGGAGCCCTTAATCATCAATTCCCCCTCACCGGAATGTTCCATCCCCCTTGAGCGAAATCCTTATCTGGGGGTGAAATCTTAGAGGGTTACGAACCCTTACCTGGGCGTTTTGTACATCGACTCTATTACATCTCTGTACATCTCGTTGAGGTACTTGCGTTTGACCTTCATAGTGGGGGTCAATTCCCCGTCTTCCTCGTCGAGTCTCTTGTCGAAGATTGTAAACTTCTTTATGGTTTCAACGCTTGAGAGTGTATTATTTACCTTTTCTACCTCTTTGGCGATCAACCGTTTAATCTCTGAATTCTTTGAGAGGTCAGCGTACGTTGTAAAAGGGATACGATTATCCTGGGCATACTTCACCACGTTATCCTCATCGATCATAATCAAGGCAGTCAAGTACTTTCTCCTGTCTCCGATGACTATGGCATCATTGATGTAAGGACTGAATTTGAGCTGATTTTCGATATTCTGCGGCGCAATATTCTTACCCCCCGCTGTTATTATGAGGTCCTTTTTCCTGTCGGTGATCTTGAGGTATCCTTCTTCATCCAACTCGCCTACATCTCCCGAGTGCAACCATCCATCCTTCAGCGTCTGGCTGGTAGCCTCAGGGTTCTTGAAATAACCCTGAAAGACGTTGGGCCCTTTGACCAGTATTTCTCCATCTTCAGCAATTCTGACCTCGACACCTGGGATAGGCTGCCCCACAGTACCTATCTTTATATTATCGCCCAAGTGTATAGTGGTTGGCCCACAATCCTCTGTTTGACCGTAGATTTCCCTCAGAGGGACGCCAATGCAATGGTAATATCGTAAGACATCAGGAGATATAGGAGCCGCTGCAGATATAGCTACCCTTGTCCTATCAAACCCTAACCTTTCTTTTAATTTGCGGAATACACCGAGGTAAACAAAGAAGTAGATACCCCGCCACAGGAAAGGTACCTTTTGTTTTGCGAGGCGCAACTCTGCAACTTTTCCTCCGATCTTCCAACTCACATAATAGATGAGTCTCTTCAACCATGTAGAGTCACTCATACGTATGGCGATGGTGGAGAAATACTTCTCCCAGATTCGGGGGACAGCGAAAAAGACCGTGGGCGATACCTCTACCATATTTTGTGTAAAGGTATCGGTATTTTCGATAAAGTTAACCGTATACCCGTATGTTATAGCACAGAAAACGGAGAACATCCTCTCTGCTATGTGTGAAAGGGGTAAGAAGGACAATAGCTCATCGGTGTCGTACAATGGGAGGGCTGCATCTATCGCACCACTTGTCCACAAGATATTAGCATGGGATAACATGGCCCCTTTGGGAGGCCCGGTAGTCCCCGACGTATATATTAAGAGCGCCGTATCTTGTGCGTCGGGTTCATTCAAGCGGGCCTCAAAGAGATTAGGGTCTCTCTCCTCTAAATCCCTACCCAAGCCTATAAGTTCATCAAGACTTATCACCATGGGGTCTCTGAAGTGTTTTAGTCCTTCCATATCAATAGTGATTATCTTTTCCAGTTTAGGAAGATTTACCCTGACTTCCAATACCTTATCCAATTGTTCCTCGTCCTCTGCTATATGAAACCGTGCTTCTGAATGTCCTATGATGTATTCACACTGCTCCGGGGAACTGGTAGTATATATCGCAGATGTAACGCCACCTGCAGACATAATACCTAGGTCCGCGTACAGCCACTCTGGTCGATTTTCACCGATCAGGGTAACACATTCCCCTTTTTTCAAGCCAAGGGAGATGAGCCCCAGACTCACATACTTTACGTTTTCACCATACTCGTTCCAGGAGATGTCTTTCCAAATTCCATACTCCTTCTTCCTGAGGGCAACCCTATCTCCGTACTTCTGGACCCGCGTTTGAAACCGGGTGGGTATTGTGTCTTCCCTCATAGCTCCTCCCCTCGTCATACCGTTCATTGCTCTAACTCATTGCGTCTCCCAATCACCTTACCATACCTGACCAAACCTGCAAGGGCCCTTGCAGCCCTTTCAGGCGTACTGTAGACAGGGATCGTATTCTCTTCAAAGCTGTTTATTACATCTTGAATATCCCTTTCATGTGAACTTATACACATGACAACGGGTTTTCCGTATCGGTTCCTCAAATCCGACATGCCTTCATATACTTCCTCGAAAGGCGTGACTGGATGGGGCAG
>JBDRGH010000577.1:0-2863 GCA_043818015.1 Pseudomonadota bacterium | reverse complement strand
ATATCTTCCGCTTCGTTCAGATGGGTTCCCCAAAAAATCTATTGATTCAGCCTCAGCGATACTTTTTCAAAGCCCTCACTATTTCTGTTTGGGCAATAGCTTATTCCACACGGCCCTTTCGGGGCTCACAGGTGGGGAATACTTTCCCCTTCCAGCCTCTAAAGGGCTGGCCTTCCCCTTCCCGCTCACCCGCGATGGGTCCCCCACTGCTTCAGCAAATTTCGCTCAAAGACAAAGGAGTTCACTAAAGAGTCTGGAAACTCGTGCAAATCTCATTTTGACAACTCATATGCGCTTGTTGTATTATAACTGTTACGTTCCCTCAATTCCTTTAGTTTTTATCGCTTTTTACCGATACCGGTAAATAAACAGTAAGAGTAAGAAGGGACGGCAGAATATGAAGATAATATCCCCTGACATTTCGAAGATTGTTGGCTCTCAAGAAAACCAGAAAGGTGACAAGCATTTAGACAAGAAATTCAATGATGTTCTTCAGGAGGCCATTGAACGTGCTTCAACCTCGAAGGACCAGCCATTGATCTCGCCCCCGGTAAACAACGTATCGCCTGTACCGTGCAATTGGCTCTCCCCTGCGGCCAAAATACCAATCGTCGACAGGGTCGAAAAGTTCTTGGATGTTCTTGAAGATTACCAAAGAAAGTTGGGAAACCCGAAGATCTCCCTAGAAGATCTCAATCCCCTTATTACCAGAATGGAGAACGAAACAAGAAACCTTCTTCCCCTTCTCGACTCATTTCCGAAAGGAGATGGGATGAGGGATATCCTTAACCGGGCCCTTATTGCCTCCACTGTTGAGGCGATGAAATTTAAGAGAGGGGATTACCTCGCTTCTTCCTCTGTCAGATAAGAGCAGGGGGCCTCAGGTTTTGGGGAGAACAAGGATGAAACCGCTCATCGCATGCCATCTCTTTCTTCTCTTTCTCTGTTTCCAGGTCGGCTGTGTCTCCACAAGCGTTCGAGAAAAGAGGCTCATCGAGGCGGAGGCAACGATCAAGGCAGCCAAGTTAGTGGGGGCTGAGTTTTTGGCCCCGTCCGAAATTGCCGAGGCCGAACGGTACTACAGGCTGGCCAAAGATTATTTTGAAGACAAACCTCAGACGACTGGTATGATTGCTTTTTCTCGGGAATCTGAGGCTTCCGGGGTAAAGACCGAGGAAAATGCATTGGTTGCCAAAAGTGCAGCAGAGAGGGCCATCAGGAAAGTGCAAAACGCAGTGGAGGATGGCGTTAGGAACGTGCAAGATGAGAATGAGCTTTTGAAAAACCAGAACGAATTGCTTCAAAGAGAGATAAATAATCTAAAAACAGTACAGGACTCCGTTAAGAATGTGCAGGATGAAAATGAGCTCTTGAAAAACCAGAACCAGGTGCTTCAGCGAGATGTCAGTAACCTGAAATCCACCCCGGACGCACTTCAGAGAAAACGAGAACAGTATAGGCAAGAATCAGACGTGGTAAAACCAGAAAACCTTTACCTGAAGGCATTTTATCTATTCCATCAAGAAGACTATGAAGAGTCGCGAAAAGTATTCCGACATTTCCTGGCCATGTTTCCCAACCACGATCTCAGCGATAACGCACATTACTGGACTGGGGAGTGCTTCTACCGGCAAGAAAAGTACGAGCAAGCCCGTCAGGCCTTTCAGACACTTCTGGCTGACTTCAAAGATGGTAATAAATGTGCCGACGCACTGCTGAATTTGGGTCGGTGCGACTATCACCTTAAGAATTACGAGAAATCAAAGCAAAGTTTGCAGTCACTGATCAAGCACTATCCTGGAACTCCAGCCTCCCGCGCGGCAGGCGAATATCTTAGCAAGTACTTGAAATAAAGCGTGTCTAGCACATAGTTTCCCAGGAAACGAGAGCCCCCGCGAGAAAATACGTCCACATTCCTTCCTATCGTAGCCCGGTATTACCCTTCGACACTTCTCTACAAAACAGGAGTTTCTCGAGTTTCTGACGAAGTATTCTCGAAACACCATGATTTCATTACTAATCTGGTATTATTCAAGTGAACCCCTTTATCCCTTCGCTCGCTGCTTCCCGGCCTGTTACCCAAATCCCTTTTCGCTTTGTCCAAAACGTTTTTTGATTAATCTAAGGCTTGCTACAGGCGATTTCAAAACTCCCCACCTCTGGCGGGTCAAACAATGAAATCGCCAATCTTTCGCTTCGCCAAGATTTATTGGCAAAAAACCTTTTAATGACCGCTCAAAGGAGTTTGGGCAACAGCTTATTGCGCAGTGACCCTTTCGGGGTTCACCCTCGATGGGTACGCCACTACTCCAGCAAATTTCGCCGAGAGACAAAGGGGTGCACGGAAGAACTTCCAGATTATCATTCCCGTATCTCATGCGTCGGTTCCTTCCCGGTGCAGTAACCGTAACACTGCGATGACGGGGAAAGGTGTGTCCTATCGTGGCCTGGTAGGGATGGCCAAAAAGAGGGTTGCAAAAATGATAACAATCAAGGTGTGAAAGATGGCCATCAGTTCACATATCGATCTCAGGATAGGCGTGTAGATTATTCAGGAAGGGTTAGTACAGGTTGGGTGCGTCCTTGGCTTCTTCGGATCTGATCCTATAGATCATTCGTGAGATAAGTCCTACTATAAAAGACAGCGAAATCAAGATGATGAGACTCGAAGAGAAGAACAGCATGACGAATATGTGGGCACTCTTCATATGGTACGAACTGATTAGCAGAGTCACACCAAGAGCCAAAAATACAAGTATGACAAAGATCAGAAAGATATACTTTAGCCACCACAAATATTTTTCCATGAGACCCTCATAAGAATGATCGAGAAGGGCTTTTCAATCTGCCCTACAGGGCGCGA
>JBDRGH010000576.1:0-3234 GCA_043818015.1 Pseudomonadota bacterium | reverse complement strand
TGTTGTAGGTTTGGTCTTAAACACAAGACCTGATCTTGTAGGGACCTATAGTTACTCGGATGCCAGGACATTTAATGCAATGGGGGCATAATATGAAAGACGTAAATATAAGGGTATTTATTCTTGTGGGTCTGTTGGTGTCTCTGCTGATAGCCATATTCGTTTCTCCTTTTGCTTCATCTTCTCCCGATGGATTGGAGAAAGTAGCGGAAATAAAAGGATTTTTGCAAAGGGGTGAAGAGTGGGTTTTGTGGAAACTATCGCTCATGCCAGACTATTCTATTCCGGGTATCAAGAAGGAAGGGGTTGCTACGGGGCTATCCGGTTTAGTAGGGACACTCCTTGTTTTCGGCGTTGGATATGGTATTGGTAGGCTTATTCGTTCAAAAAGATCCTGATTCGTTCAGACTGAAAATTTCCTTTTCCGCTCTCTGGTGCAGGTTCTTTGACCCGTCAGAGGCGGGTGCCCCAAAAATCCTGGTCATGTTCGCTCCAAGGGAAATTTTTGATCTTTCAGGACGAACTAATTAGGGGACAGATAAGCCTTTAGCTATCAGCCGTCAGCTAAAGGTAAAAACAGAGACTTAGATGAAACACTCGTTTTTAGACAATTACAGTGATATTTCTAGTTTTATTCATGGGCTAGATCCAAAGGTTAAAATCATTGGCTTCTTTTTCCTAACAGTGGTATGTGTTAGTACCCCTGCTTCTTCCTACTCCAGCTTTGGTGTGTATTTTGCAGTACTTTTGGGGGTTTTCTTACTCTCGAAACTCCCCTTCCATCATGTATTTGGCAGATCAATGGTGGTAATTCCCTTTGTGCTGATGGTAGCTGTATTTATCCCCTTTTTAAAGAAAGATATAATTGGAGGGGGGTATAATCTTGGTATAGGTGGGCTCACGGTTTCTAACAGTGGGCTAATGGTCTTGTGGAATGTGATTGTCAAATCTTACATAGGCGTACTGTCTATGATCCTCCTCTCCTCGACTGTTCCCTTCCCAAAACTACTGAAGGGCTTTGAAGACCTCGGGTTACCTAAAATATTTACCACAATTGCGTCTTTCATGTACAGGTATGCCTTTATCATTACAGACGAAGCACAAAGGATGAAAAGAGCTAGAGATTCTAGATGCTTTGGTGGAAAATGGATATGGCACTCAAGGGTGATAGGCCATATGATTGGTACCCTTTTCATAAGAAGTTACGAGAGGGGAGAAAGGGTATATGTTGCAATGCTTTCCCGGGGGTTTGATGGAGATTTGAAGAAAAAGGAAGGGATACAGAGGTTGAGACCCAGGGATTATATCTTCTTGTCCATCTTAATCCCCATAGTTACTGGGGTGAGGTTAATGGTATGAATAAAGAAAAGGCAGTGGAGATTTCAAACCTGACTTATAGTTATCCAGATGGAAGTCTGGCATTACAGGGGGTAAATCTCACCATTTTTTCAGGAGAGTCTGTTGCCATTATAGGACATAATGGGGCTGGGAAGTCCACTTTGCTTTTACATTTAAACGGGATACTGAAGGAAAATAGGGCGGTTAAGATCTTTGGGAAACCTGTAAACGGGAAAAACATTAAGAGCATTCGACGTATGGTAGGGATGGTTTTTCAAGACCCTGACGACCAGCTCTTTTGTCCTACCGTCTACGATGATGTAGCCTTTGGTCCTAAAAATATGGGTATGAACGATAAAGAAGCTAAGGAGAGGGTCACAGAGATTCTGGAAAGGATTGGGTTATCAGGTTTCCAAAGGAGATCCGCCCATCACATGAGCGCAGGAGAGAAGAAGAGGGCAGCTATCGCAACAGTCTTATCAATGGAGCCGAAGATCCTTGTATTTGATGAGCCGACAAGTAACATGGATTCAAAGATGCGGCGGGTCTTAATAGATCTCATTAAGTCCTTCCCAGAAACTAAAATAATAGTATCCCATGACCTACCTATTGCCCTGGAGTTGTGTCAAAGGATAATAATCCTTGAAAAAGGTAGGGTTGTAGAAGACGGATTGGCAGAGGATATTTTAGGGAAAAGGGAAATACTCGAGAGATATGAGATCGACCCAACCTACAATTGCCAGTTTTGTAATATGCTTAAGACCTAGATGACAAGTCTCAAGACATCGTGGACAAAAAAATGTCTACGAGGTAGTGATACTCAACACCTAGATAGTTCAGGGTGAAGAATTCACGTTTCATTTGATAGTATAGACTCCGAAGGAAATTTTTCAATCTTCAGTAATGGCTAAATAATTGTATTACGAGGGGGAAGGTGGTTATGGAAGAGAATGAAATTAAAAAGCTAGCTGTACTTTTGAACCATTGGGTCAAGCATAACGATGATCATGTTAAGGAATACCGGAGATGGGCGGAAATAGCAGACAGAGAGAGGTTGAAAGAGGTAGCGTATAACCTAAGAACAGCTGCTGATTTGATACTCCAATCCAATGAGAGGTTCATCGCTGCGAAGAGTGGGATGCCTGCATCACCGGCCGAAGAAGACCACGAGCATGATTCTCATGATCGCGACTTTACGAGAGAGTACGAGGCTATCACTACAATGGTTAATGGAGTCAAAGCCGGTTCTATAAACCTGGCGATTGAAAGGTGTAGTGGGTGTGAAAATATCAATAAGTGCAGTATACCCTATGCGGATGCTTTACACCATGCCTTTTTGGAGTCGGGAATGCCCTGTGGAGTAGTCTGTAGGGATATTGGAGGGAGAAGGGTACTCCAGATGACATATGACGATGAGGTCTTCATGCAGATTGATCCTCTATCGAAAGAGGCTATTCAAAGATGTCATGATGACATATGTAACACCGTATTATACAACAGGGTGTTTGACGTAGATTAAGAACGCTCTGCCTCCTCACCTTATTATAGAGTTAGCATCACGAATAGAGCCATGAAGGCTTAAATAAAGACCAGAAGGTCTGGAAAGCTTTTGTGGCTTTTTTATTAATAGACGGCTTTAGGAATGAACAAAAAGATCAGGAGGTGTAAAGATGTTTATACGAATAGTTGTATTCTTCACTATGCTATTTTGGAGTGAATTGGCCTTTGGTGGACATCCCCTTATAACGGACGATACAGGTACTCAGGGCAGGGGAAAATTTCAGCTTGAACTCAACGGAAAGTATGACTATGATGATAAAGATGGAGTTAAAGAAAAAACAACTGAGATGGCAACATCATTAACCTATGGAATAATCGATGAAATGGACATAGTCC
>JBDRGH010000575.1:0-2187 GCA_043818015.1 Pseudomonadota bacterium | reverse complement strand
TTCTTTCTTCAATGATGCAACGAGAACCTTCTATGAATCAACATATGATACGACAGTTATTGTGGGGTTAGAGGAATATATTTCATCAGTCACCAGATATTATTACGAGAAGGATGAAGACCCTTCTCCGGACAACTTATCTATAGATACAGCATTTGATAAGGGTTTAGATCCTCTTGATTTTAATGTCACAGTCTATTTTGACTCAGTAATTTCCGGTTAGGTATTTGCATAACATGATGAAATTGCATTGTTTTCAGTATTTGGTCCAACTTCGCTACTTCTGGCGAGGCGGATTTCATTCTGTATGTTGATGCGAAGTTCTCTGACTCTTTTTATACTGACTTTTTCGTTGTGCTGTTCACGACAATAAATAGCGAGCAACAAATATGTGATCAGACCGGCGAGTATTTGGACCATTAAGCCATACTCGCTTCTGGCAATGAGATGGTAGAGTTTGAGGTGGCGTTTCCACCAGGCAAAAAATTTCTCTATGTCCCATCTGAGCTTGTAAATAAGAGCGATTTGCTCTGCCAATAGGTCAAAACGATTTGTGGCAACCCAGTACTTGGTACCATCAACAATATATCCTACAACTCTGAGAGGCCTTTTCGTTTGGTTGACTCCGGGGGTACCCAGTAAGACAATTGAATCATAGAAAATGTTTCTTTCCGGATCGATCTGGTTTGTCTTTATGCAGGTTTTCTTTGTACTGGCCTTAATGCGGCATACAAAATATTTATTCTCTTCTTGCCACAGGTCAAATAAATCGTGGGCTTGATATCCTCGGTCCATAACGCCGGTTTGACCGGGAGAAAGAATCATGCTGACAAAGGGACGTTCCGCCCCTTTACCGTCAGAGAGAAATATCTTTCTTGGAATGGAGTGGTTTAAGTCAAAACCGAGATGCACTTTGGCCTTTTTTGAACCTTTTCTGTAATCGGCCCAGTGCATCGAAAGACATGCATCGATCAAAGAACCATCGATGCCTATAAGATCTCCAAGCTCATCATGTTCTTTAGGCAGGACGCCGACAGCCTGAGTTTGTAGATTTTGGTATATGTAAGAAAGCTGTTCAAGGCCTCGGGAATTGATGGCTTCGCTAAAACTGCTCTTTTTTATCCCCTCTTCGGGGGCGATGACGTTACGGGCAAAATCGTCTTCTTCAAGGAACTGAAGAAGTTGCTGGGCGGAGGTGTGTTCTTCCAAATGAAAGAAGATGAGAGCTTTGAGTTGATCATCGAAGGTCATTTTCAAAGGTCTGTCTCCTCGCGACTCCAATAGCGGCATACCGATTTTGGCCTTGTCGGTAGGCGAGTACAATTGGCTGAAAGATGGTATTCTTGCATTTTGTAGTCTATCTAGGGTGTAGGGCATTTTGTAACCTCTCGAAATCATTGAGTATTACAAAATTTCGCCGACGCCCTCATCGAAATGTCAAGCAAAAAGTGAACTTAAGCCGTTGATTTCTCTGTTTTTTTGTATGAATCACATGCAATTTTCTAACCGGAAATTACTGATCATTTCTACAAATTCGCTTCCGAAAACTCGCGCGAATCCGGAAATTGAAGCTCTTTCGATTTTTCCTCGTGTGTTCTCCATCTCGAAAGCGAACTCCTAAGGCGGTATTAGTGAACTTAATCACCCAACTCTTTTCTGGAGGTGCCGCATGGAGAGACCCCTCAAAATCTACCAAGATCGCTCCTGACAGAGTACTGTCTTTTCTGTTGGGAGCTAAGTCACTGATAAACTCTTAGCAAAATCCGATTCAAAAGCGTTACTCAACCCGATCCAAAAGATCAAACTCAGCGGCACTATCTCAGCTGTTTATCGCAGGCAAGCTGGAGGCAATTGCCTCTGATCCGTGATCATTACCTTGGAAAGGGGTACCCATGGAAAGAGAAGATCTGAACCGGAAGCTCATTGCCATCCTTAGCGCGGATGTCAAAGAATACAGTCGGCTCATGAGCCAGGATGAGGGTGCCACGATCCGCACATTGACCGCTTACAAAGAGGCGATGTCGAAGCTTATCATGGAATACAAAGGCCGGGTTGTGGATGCTCCAGGGGATAATCTTCTCGCTGAATTTGGCAGCGTGGTGGATGCGGTCGGTTGTGCGGTAGAGATCCAACGGGAGCTGGCTGAACGGAACGATGATTTACCCCTCGCCCGCCAGATGGAATTTC
>JBDRGH010000574.1:0-4558 GCA_043818015.1 Pseudomonadota bacterium | reverse complement strand
ACCAGGAAGAGTGTCTCAATCACGTTCTTCAAAGTAGCAAGCACCTCCTTTCTGTGATTGATGATATTATCGATGTTTCCAGGCTGGAGGCGGGCGAGTTGGAGCTGCAACGTTCCCAAATTGATTTAAAAGACCTCCTATCAAGAAGCCTGGTCATGATCAAAGAGAAGGCTGTCAAGCATGGGATAAAGGTATCGATAGATACAGATGACGTCCCTGAGACCATAAAGGCAGATCAGCGCAAGCTCAAGCAAATCATCTACAACCTCCTCTCTAATGCAGTGAAATTTACGCCCTCTGGAGGCGAGGTGTGCTTACGGGCGCGAACGGTTGATTGCATTGTTCGACCTGGTCTCCGGCGGGAAGATCCAGAAGACCTGTGGATTGTCGTAGATCGGATTGAAGGCCATGAAATCACGAATAAAAAGACCAAGAAGTGTGTTGAGTTCTCAACGTCTGATACCGGAATCGGGATAGCACTTGAAGACCAGGAGCGCATCTTCAAGCTTTTTGAACAGGTGGACGGGTCAGCGAGTCGAAGATACCAGGGAATAGGCTCGGGGCTATTCCTGACCAAACGTCTCGTTGAACTTCACGGCGGAAAGATCTGGGTAGAAAGTAAGGGAGAAGGAACCGGTTCTACCTTTCGTTTTATCATTCCCGGTTAGACGGGGTTGAGTGACCGAGTGAAGGGATTACATTATCTCCTACTTTGGTTCCAGTTTACCGGCGATGGAGAACGCAGGTTGTAGGAAAGTCAGAAGCTCCAGTCTGCCCGCCAATGGGGACTGCCAGTCACTTCCTGGAGAGAGCACCGACTGGACATGCCTCTACGCATTTCAAGCACGAGTTACACGTGGAGTCGGCGAGAGGTTTGTCCTTGAAAGTTCCTACATGGGTTACAAAACCTCGGAAGTTAAAATCCAAGATTGTTTCTTTAACCACCTCATTACAGATATAAACACATTGGCCACAGAGAACACACAGACTGGGATTATATCGAAATAGCGGATGACTATCGTCTCTTGGAAAGTTCGGGAGAATCTGGGGAAGTCTCTTTGGTTTGAGTTTGAACCCCATCTCACGGGCGATGTCTTGGAGGGCGCACCTCTTATTAGCCGGACACTCCTTGCATATTATGGGGTGTCTCGACATGATCAATTCGAATGCCATTCGTACCAGCCGTAGTACCGATTCTGTCTTTGTGTTTACTATCATTCCATCCCCCACTTCTTCGGTGCAACTCGTTACCGGCCCGCTTCTTCCTTCTACCTCCACAAAACAGAGCCTACAAGCCCCAAAAGGCAAAGGGCGACCCTCAATCGCACAGAGGTGAGGAATAAAGATACCATTCTCCAGTGCGGCCCACAGAATCTTTTTCCCTTTTTCCGTTACTATCTTCTTTCCGTTGATCGTTAAGGATACGGTTCCCATTTTTATATTAGTGTATCAACCAGTCCTCGCTCCGACGTGAAAAATGTCCTTTGGACTGAACAGTACAGGAATTTTGGTATACCCATCTCGACCTGCCAGCAGCGCGGAATCCCTGAATTTCGCTCCTCTCGTCAGTTAGCATCCCGAGGTTCTGACTCTGGAAGCTCAGATATAGGTGATATCTTTATTACTGCATCGTATCGAGAGGGACAGGCATCGCTACAGTTTGCACACTTGACGCATTTCTCCTGATCTATAGCCTTCAGGCGATCTCTCCTCGTATAGATGGCCTCCGTAGGACAACTGCCAACACATGCGTCGCACGCCCGCTGGCATTTTTCAGGTATTATGTAGTATGCAATAAGGTTCTGACATTCCAGCGAAGGGCACCTTTTCTCCACAATATGAGCTTCGTACTCCTCGCTAAAATATTCGAGGGTGGTCAGTACGGGGTTGGGAGCTGTCTTGCCCAGGTTACAGAGTGAACCGTCTTTTATGGTTCCGGCCAGTTCTTTAAGCAGGGCTATATCTTCCATGGTACCTGCTCCCCGGGTGATATCCGTAAGGATATCCAGCATATGCTTCGTTCCGATTCGGCAAAAAGTACATTTTCCGCAAGATTCCTTCTGTGTAAATTCTAAAAAGTATCGAGCCGTTTCCACGGCACAGTTGTCTTCATCCAGGATCACCATCCCCCCGGAGCCCATTATCGCCCCGGTATCCTTCAGGGTTTCGAAACCAATGGGTGTATCCAAAACGGTTTCCGGAAGGCATCCTCCTGATGGCCCTCCTATCTGCACAGCTTTAAACTGTTTCTTGATGGGGTTCGGCGGTTCTCCCTCAACGTTTGACGTCTTTATTCGAGGAGGGACGCCACCACCAATGTCGAAGATGATTTCTCTCAGTGTCGTTCCAAAGGGAACTTCTACGAGCCCCGCGTTTCGTATCTTGCCAGCCATGGCAAAAACGGCCGTACCTTTACATTCATCCGTACCCAGAGCGGAGAATTTCTCAGACCCATAAGCGAGAATTTTTGAGACAGCGGCAAGAGTTTTAACATTGTTTATCAAGGTTGGCCTGCCCCAAAGACCTCTATTTGCTGGATACGGGGGGCGAGGTCTTGGCATTCCCCTTTTCCCCTCTATAGACGCTATGAGGGCCGTCTCTTCGCCACAGACAAACGCCCCCGCGCCCTGGTTTATTTTTAGATCAAAGTCGGTCTTGCTTCCCAGGATATTCTTTCCCAAAAGCCCCTCTTCTCTCGCCTGACAGACAGCCGTATTCATTGTCTTTACAGCCAGCGGATACTCTTTTCGTATATAGAGGTAACCAGATTCGGCCCCAATTGTATAACCTGCTATAATCATTGCTTCAATAACAGAATGCGGGTCGCTTTCAAGGATTGTCCTGTCCATAAACGCACCGGGGTCCCCCTCATCAGCATTGCATATTACGTACTTCGGCAATTCGGGGACGTGCCAGCATACGTCCCACTTTTTCCACGTGTCAAAGCCAGCGCCTCCCAGTCCCCTTAACCCTGCTTTCTTTATCTCTTCTATTATCTTTGAAGGCTCCATTTCCAAGGCGCGCATTAGCCCTTCATATCCACCCACTGCTATGTAATGGGTTACATTCGTAGGGTCTATAGAGCCACAGTTATTCAGTATCAATCTGCGTTCCATGGACCACCGAGGAGTTTCGTAAACCGTTGGGATCATATCATTTTCTTGCATCGCCCCTAAAGCCCATTCTAAGGCAGGATCCTCGTCATTAAAAAATCTCCTTACAAGAGTTCGAGCCCGGCTGGGGGTGAGATAACCGTACATTATGGGAGGCTGGCCTACCTTTGAAATAACAGCCATAGGCTCTGCATAGCAGTGACCGTGACACCCTACCTGAACTACCCTGGCCTTGATGTTCAACGTCTTCAAGGCCTCTTCAAAAGAATACACTACTTCAAGAGAACCAGCCGCCCTTCCGCATGTAGCAGTCCCCACATAAATGGTCGCATCTTCTCTTCCATCCATTGCTGGAAAATCTCTTAGCGCATTTTTCTTGAGCTCTTGGAAGCTTTCTTTAACCTTCGTTTCCACTATTCCGCTCTTTCCCACTTTCTTTCGTGCTCGATTCGGAGACCTCCTTCTTTTTCATCTCGGCTTCCTTTTCTAGCTGATATCTTAAAAGAATACCATCCACCTTGGTAGGGTCCATCTGACCGTGAACTTCGTGACCAATAACCGTTACAGGGGCTAAAACACAGCATCCCACACAATTCACCCTGTCCAAGCTGAATTCTCGATCTTCGCTCACCTCCCCTTCATTTATTCCAAGTCTCCTTTGCCATGATTCCAGAACGACGCTTCCGCGCTTGACGTGACATGCTGTGCCCATACACACCTGGATGTGATTCCTTCCAGGCGGAATGAAACGAAACTGGTTGTAAAACGTAGCCACTCCATAAATGGTTGTTTCTGAAACATTCACATGCTTTGCTATTTCCATCATCGCTTCTTCCGGTAGATAGCCCAGCTGGTCTTGAATTGAGAGGAGTATAGCAATCAGGCCTTTCTCGCCTTCCCAATTCTCCAATATCTCCCTGACTACTTCCACTTCCTCTGTAGGCTCCGCATGCATGGTATTATTCATAAAACTCCTCTTTCAATCCTGTTGGCTTTTGCAGATTATATCCGAGGGTTCCCAAAGGGTAAGTAATGGGGGACTGTTTAATCTCAGGGGTACTAAATCAAGAAAAGGTCTCTTCTTTTAAAAACACTACCAATATAAGCGAATAACATGTGTTGCTCAAGGGGAAAAAGGTCCGTATACCTCTATGAATCTATCGATATTCCCCTGTATTATTTCCTCCGCCCTACACAATTCGTCGGTCGAGGTAAACTCTGAACTCAGACCGACCAAAATCTTATCAAAAGGCGATCCCTTAATCCCGAGTTTTTTTTGGTAGTCTATCTTTGCGATATGGTACTCCGAATATGAAAAATAGTATTTGCCAAAACGTTTCTCTTTACTTTTGAAGGCCCAACCCTCCTTCAAGTGAAAGTAATCTGAGACGACCCCTTTGAGTTCGGTTTCTTTTATCCTCTCTGGCTTTATAGTCTCACCGAGG
>JBDRGH010000573.1:0-10194 GCA_043818015.1 Pseudomonadota bacterium | reverse complement strand
AACCCACCTTGGCGAGCGTAATGTAGAAAATTCACATGTTTGAGCCCGAAGGGTGAGTTTGTGAATTTTCAATGGAGCGAGCTTAGATGGGTCAAAAAATGTATGCTGAAGCGAAAAGGGGTACTTTTTCAAAGCTCTCATAAAGGCGTAAGAAAACGGGGGACCAATTTCTTCTTGCTTGTTGGCCGCTTCTTCCAGGCTTCTCTGGATTTCCGGCAGGATACGATCCAGGGATGTGTTCTCTTACATATCCGTCATATATAGATTCTCGTATAGCTTTTCCAGACGTGCAAGATGATTTGTTTCATCTTGTTGCAACCTTTTGAACATGTCCTCCATCGCCGCTCCCCCGCACTGCATCGCCATTTTCTCATAGAAATCCACGGAGCGCTTCTCTTCGTGTATGGCATGAATCATGATGTCTTGAGGGGAGGTGACCTCGTTCAACGGTTTTTCCTCGAGCATCAGAGTGAGTTTCATGCTGGGACCTTCCTTCAGGCCGGCATCATGGAGGGCCACCGTCTCCTCGAAAAAGGCCCGCTCCAGGGCGTATTTGTGTTCCAACTCTTCCAAAGCCAGTTCCTTGAGGAGATCTTTGGCCCGAGGGTCCGTAGCAGACAGGTAGGCTTTCCGGTAAACGTCGAGGCTTTTCTGCTCCATCTCTGCGGCCTTTTCCAACGCTACTTCTCGTGTATAGCAGAACTCTTCCATTTCTAACCTCCGGAGTGAGTCTCTCGTCCAGCTCGTTTTTGGATGCCCCGAGTATACAGAAGGGTGTACTTTTCTGTCAAGGATAAAACAGGCTGGAGTTTCCCGAATTTATAGTGAACCCCTTTGTCTCATGGCGAAATTTGCTGGAGCAGTGAGCGAAGGGATAAAGGGGTTCACTTAAATAATGCCAAATTAGTAATGAAATCCTGGTGTTCCGAAAATACCTCGCCAGAAACTCGGGAAACTCCTGTAAAACAGGCTTTCAATAACGACTAGTTAGATTGCAGCCCTGTAAGGTGCATACTCTTCTCTCCATGCCTTATCTGCTATGGCCTGATATCTCCTCGCATATTCATCCAGATCCTTTGCGAGATCAGTTATTATGGTCTCTGCTCCGGGGTGCGTGGGATGTGCCCCATGTTCCTTGACTATGTCTCTTAGAACCTGTGGGTTGTCTATGATGGCACATACAGTCAATGTATTCTCTCTATACGGCTGCCGGGATCGGAATGCCATGAAGAATTCAGAGGTTAATATCTCTCTCAAGCTCTTCTCCTTTATGTTGTCAACGGCAAAGTGCGCAAAGACACAGGGTTCAACATCTCCATCGGCAACAATGTGAAAGTACTGGCGGCCTCCGGCGATACAACCATCGGCATAAGGACCATCATTCCAGAAATCAATAATAAAGATCGGTTTTGTCCTCCTTATCTCTGCTACCCTTCTCCTCAGTTGATCCCTCTGCTCTGGTGTTGGCATAAGATCCATCGAAGGCCTTCTCCCAACAGGTATGTACTGGAAATACCATAACATCAAGGCCCCCTTCCTGATTAACATGTCTATAAATTCATCACTGGCAAGGAGTTCTATATTATGCCTCATTTCGGTAACTGAGGCACCAAACATTACACCTTCTTCTCGCAGGTTGTCCATTGCTCGCATTATCTTTTGGTATGTCCCCTTACCCCGCCGGAAATCCGTCTCCTTCTCAAAACCTTCGATACTGATCATAGGAGCGACGTTTCCCAGTTTTGCAAATCTGCTGGCCATCTTCTCGTCGATCAGTGTACCGTTGGTGAAGAATTGGAAATACAAGTCGTTGTGCTTCTGATACATCTCGAATAGGTCTGGTCTTACCAGTACCTCTCCCCCCGTAAAAGAGACAAAGTATATTCCCAATTCTTTGGCTTCATTTAAGATCCTGTCAATGAGTTCTAAACTCAGTTCTTGACCCTGTTCGTAGTCGCCTGCGTAACAGCCCTTGCACTTAAGATTGCATCGCATAGTAGGGCTGATCACGAACAACAGAGGGGGCCGAAACCCTTCTCTATCTAGGATACTGCTCCGTACGGTTTCACCGACGAGGAAATCGTTTATCAATAGGTTCCTCGCCAGGCGATCCCGGCACCGCGGTGAAAGGCTTGACAGAATCCTCCTTGCTAAGTGCACACTGGGATGACCTGTCTCAAACAATTCCCTTATTTGGTGTGCCAGAGATTTGTAGTACTCATCGCGGGTAATCTTCTCTGCTAGGTGCACTAACCGCGATACATTGCCTGGCGAGAGCCTGGGAACCAAACGCAGAAACTCGGTTATCAATTGGTCCCTGGAGAAACCCCTTATCTTTTCAACAAAGTCCATTGCTATCCCTCCTTTCAAAAAGAAAAAAGGTTAAGATTTACGTAATACCATGGGACTATTCCTGGTCCAAACTGGGCACATCGACCAACGCTGTTATCTTTTTATTCAATGCAGTGATTTCACGTCTCAGTTTTTTGACTTCAGCGACGGTTGCGATTTCCATCCTGTCTATAACCTTTTGGATTTCAAGGGCGATCCTTTTCTCCAGAACTAGCGTGCTTTCCTCAGCCTTATCCAAAAGGCTCTTCAATAAGTTTTCTCCTTCATGGATGCTGATTTTTCTTTTCTCCAGAAGTTCTTGAACCATCGTGTGAGCCTTTTCCCGGGTAAGGGAAATAGTCTCTAGAGCGCCCAGCACAGACCTCTCGAGAAGCTCGAGTACGGAACTTCTCCCTCTCTCTATTAACTCCCTCAGCAAGAGAGGAACCGAGGTCAGTCCCCTCCTGTCCTTTTCCTGGTCGACTACTACCTGGGCTAGGGTAAGGGTAGTCAAATCCTCACCTGACTTTTTATCGATGACCTGGAACCTTTCGCCCTCTGCTATCATCACCGCGATATCGGCCAATGTGACTGATTTTTTGATTGTAGTGTCGTACATTCTCCTGTTTGAAGAATATTTTTTTATAGTCCGCATACTCGACTCCACCATCAATAACAAGGGATTTTATTGTGCACCGCACAATACAATTATACGACGAGAGTCTCAGTTGTCAAGAGAAATTTCTACGGTTCGGAATGACCATGCACCGTTGGAAAGGGTGTCTCCGACTGTGGGTTGCTAGATCTTGCGGCTGAAAAAGGTGGTGTTCAAGCGAAAAGGGTACAATTGTCAGGCGCTCGTTGTATGCTCCTTTTCCCTTGACTTAGCCTCATTCGGAATGCTATATTTTTACAGTCTTTAAGAGTGTTTGAACTGAGCGACCACATCGGAGTTTTCCGCGCACAGGAGTCATGAAGCGAAAAGTTACGAGGCAGATATCAGTCGGCAGTGTGAAGATAGGTGGGGGGGCTCCAATTTCGGTCCAGTCCATGACCAACACCGATACAAGGGATCCGGAAGCTACGATTGACCAGATCCGCAGACTGGAGTCAGTAGGGTGTGATATTGTGAGGGTAGCTGTCCCCGACATGGAAGCGGCGGAGAAAGTGGGCCAGATTAAGAAAGGCATCAATCTTCCACTCATAGCCGACGTCCACTTCGACTACCGGTTGGCCCTCCGGGCTATCGAGGAGGGAGTAGACGGCTTGAGGATAAATCCAGGGAACATTGGCGGGAAGGCTAAGGTTAGGGCTCTGGTAGAGGCAGCCAGGGAGAGAGGGATATCACTCCGAATAGGGGTCAATTCTGGCTCAATAGATAAGAAGCTTCTCAGGAAGTATGGTCACCCAACTCCTGAGGCCATGCTGGAAAGTGCTCTAAACCACATCGAGATGCTTGAATCACTGGATTTCTCTGATATCAAGGTTTCATTAAAGGCGTCCAATGTCACAGACACCATAGATGCTTACCGGTTAATATCGGAAAGGATAGACTATCCTCTTCATGTAGGTATCACAGAGGCAGGGACCTCCTTTGCCGGAGCGATAAAGTCCGCCGTTTGCATCGGTGTACTCCTGGATGAGGGGATAGGGGATACTATTCGTGTATCATTGACCGCCGATCCTGCGGAGGAAGTTCGAGCTGGATATGAGATTCTGAAGGCGTTAGGATTACGCCAGAGGGGTGTGAACATCATATCATGCCCCACGTGTGGCAGGTGCGAAATTGACCTGATTAACCTGGCCAACGATGTGGAACGGAGATTAGCCCATATTACGGTTCCCTTAAATATAGCCATCATGGGTTGTGTAGTCAACGGGCCTGGCGAGGCGAAAGAGGCAGATATCGGGATCGCCGGTGGAAAAGGAGAGGGTCTCTTATTTAAGAAGGGCAGGGCGGTTAAGAAGGTAAAAGAGGGAGAGCTTGCCGATGTATTTGTAAGAGAGGTAGAAGGAATGGTCAGGAGTCTTTAGGGCTGAGATCGATGATTTTCGGCTTCGCCCGGGCTTTACCGGTAAGGGATCTCTTTGCTCACCCGTCAAAGGAATTTTTCTTTGGGGAAAAGGGTGTGAACAAGGCAGAGCGACGAACGGTCGACTGACCGGGAACAACCAGCAACGGGGAAAAGAACGATGCGTTATTCGAGGATGCTGCTTCCAACTTTGAAAGAAGATCCAGCCGAAGCTGAGGTGATAAGCCATAAACTAATGCTCAGGGCTGGTATGATTAGAAAACTGGCTACAGGAATTTACTCGTACTTGCCTCTTGCCCGGAGGACATTCAACAGGATTGAACAGATCATCCGGGAAGAAATGGACAGGGCAGGGGCTCAAGAGGTTATGCTGCCCAGCGTTCAACCCTCCGATATTTGGCTGGAAAGTGGAAGGTGGAATCTCTGCGGGAAAGAACTTCTCAGGTTCAAGGACAGGAATGATCGTGATTTCTGTTTGGGTCCTACCCACGAAGAAGTAATTACCGATTTGGTTAGAAGGGAGATAAGGTCTTACCGTCAACTCCCCTTAAACCTTTACCAGATTCAAACGAAGTTTCGGGATGAGATTCGCCCTCGATTCGGGCTGATGAGGTGCAGAGAGTTTACGATGAAGGATGCATACAGCTTCGATGCTGACGAAAGCGGTGCGGAAGAAAGCTATAATCGTATGTTCGAGGCATATACCCGTATATTTGAGCGGTGCGGACTGGGATTTAGAGCAGTGGAGGCTGATCCCGGGGCAATCGGGGGTAGCTTTTCCCATGAGTTCATGGTTATGGCACAGTCTGGCGAAAGTGCGATTGTGAGTTGTGAATCTTGCAGCTATGCTGCAAACGTAGAGAAAGCGGAGGTAAGAGAACCAGATACCAATCCTCAGGAGAGACGATCAGCACGCCTGAAAGGAATTCAGAAGGTTTGCACACCGGGCATGAAGACAGTGGAAGAGGTTACGAGCTTTCTAAAAGTAAGCCCCGAAGAGCTTCTTAAGACCCTCATATACGAAACCGATAAAGGAACTGTTGCTGTCCTGGTTCGGGGAGATCATGAAGTAAACGAGGTTAAGCTAAAAAACCTCCTCGATTGTAACTATGTGAACCTTGCCCAGGATAAGGTAATCAGAGAGATAACCCGTGCACCAATGGGGTTTGCTGGGCCTGTAGGCTTGCACGTGAGGATAGTTGCCGATAGTGCCGTTCGTGAGATGTTCAATTTTGTTACAGGGGGGAATGAAGAGGATGCCCACCTTATTAATGTAAACCTTCAGGATTTCGCAGTCGACGCCTTTGCTGATTTAAGGATGGTCACAAGAGCTGATCCATGTCCCAGATGTAATGGGGATCTGAGATTTAGTAGAGGAATTGAAGTCGGCCACGTATTTAAACTGGGCACGAAATACAGCGAAGCGTTGCGGGCTACCTACTTAGATGCCCACGGAAGAGAACAATTAATCATCATGGGGTGCTACGGCATTGGAGTAGGGAGAACGGTGGCTGCGGCTATTGAACAGAATCACGATGATAATGGTATTATCTTTCCGATCCCTATAGCTCCTTTTCAGGTCTTGATTTTACCTGTTAATCTCAATCAAAAAGAGATAAGAGATACATCTGAGGCCCTCTATCTACAACTCGTTGAGAGAGGCTTTGATGTGCTTTTTGATGACAGAGAGGAGAGTCCTGGAATAAAGTTCAAGGATGCTGACCTTATGGGTATACCGATTCGTCTGACTGTCAGCGGCCGAACCCTTAAGGAAGGTATGGTAGAGCTCAAGCTGAGGAAGACTGGGGAGGTCATTATGGTTGATAAAGAGAGTGTCTTGGACGAGATTCCTAGGCATCTCGGTGGATCAGGATCTGTAAAAATGTGAAACTTGGAATGTGCATGCGGGATGAAGGAGGGGAAAAATGTCTCAGGAAGGTAGTGTAAGCGGTATTAGAAAAGGTAGGCAAGAATGGGAACGTAAGCTAAGGGAGACCCTCGCCAGGGCTCCTGAAACAAAGGAGAGATTTTCGACTGTTTCTGATCTGGAGATAAACAGGTTGTATACCCCAGCTGACATCCCTGATTTTGACTATCAACGGGATGTGGGTTTTCCAGGAGAGTACCCATTCACTCGAGGGGTTCAGCGGTCGATGTATCGAGCCAGACCTTGGACGATGCGCATGTTTTCTGGTTTTGGGTGTGCGGAGGATACCAATAAGCGATATCATTATTTGTTATCCCAGGGACAAACAGGCCTCAGTGTTGCATTTCATACGCCCACACTCATGGGATACGATTCAGACTCCCCGATGGCGAGGGGCGAAGTTGGCAAATGTGGGGTGGCAATTGATACGCTGAGAGACATGGAAATACTCTTTGACGGGATACCTTTGGACAAGGTTACTACCTCTATGACTATAAATCCCCCTGCTGCTATCCTCCTGGCAATGTATATAGCTGTCGCGGAAAAACAAGGGGTAAGCACAAAACAGATTGGTGGAACCATCCAGAATGATATGCTGAAAGAATTTATAGCTCAAAAGACCTTCATGTGTCCTCCTCGGCCTTCGGTAAGGGTTATAGTGGATACTATAGAGTATTGTACAAAGGAGGTTCCGAACTGGAATACCATAAGTATTAGTGGATACCATATCAGGGAGGCTGGATCCACTGCGGTACAGGAATTGGCTTTTACTATTGCCGATGGGATAGGTTACGTCCAGGCATGTATTGAAAGGGGGCTGGATGTGGATAGTTTTGCCCCTCGGCTTTCTTTCTTCTTCAATGCCCACATAGATTTCTTTGAGGAGATCGCGAAATACCGTGCTGCTCGGAGGATCTGGGCCAGGATAATGAAAGAGAGATTCAAGGCCAAGAACCCCTGTTCCTGGCTTATGCGGTTCCATACACAGACAGCGGGATGTTCTCTGACCGCAAGGGAACCTTACAACAACGTGGTCAGGACAGCCTTTGAAGCCTTATCAGCAGTTCTGGGAGGGACCCAGTCATTACATACCAATTCCTTGGATGAAGTGTTGGCCTTGCCAAGTGAGTATGCAGTGACAATTGCACTGAGAACCCAGCAAATCATTGCCGAAGAGACGGGAGTGGTCAATACTGCTGATCCTCTGGCAGGTTCTTACTTTGTCGAGGCACTCACCAACAAGATGGAAGAAGGGGCGATGGCATATATAGATAAGATTGATGAAATGGGAGGGATTATTGAAGCCGTTGAGAGAGGTTACCCGCAAAATGAAATAGCCAAGGCTGCATACCAGTATCAACAGCAGATTGATAGGGAAGAAAAGACAGTGGTGGGTGTGAACAAGTATGCAGTGGAGGAGGATATCCCTGTCGAGACACTAAAGATAGACCCAGAATTAGAGGGGAGACAGATAGTGCGAACTAGGGAGGTGAAAAAGAATCGAAACAACGATAAGGTGAGGGCCTGTCTAGACAAGGTCCGGAGTTCCTGTGAGGGTAGCGAAAATGTGATGCCTCCTATACTCGATGCGGTTAGGGAATATGCTACGCTGCAGGAGATTTGTGACGTGTTTCGGGAGGTCTTTGGGGTATACCGCGACCCGGGAATGTTCTAGAAGTTGGAGGGGAAATGGATTCTGAAGGAAAGGTAAGAATAATGATTGCTAAGCCTGGACTGGATGGACATGATCGGGGTGCCAAGATAATTGCTAGAGGTCTCAGGGACGCTGGATTTGAGGTAATCTATACCGGCGTGCACCAAACGCCGGAACAGATCGTAAATGCTGCTATTCAGGAAGATGTGGACGCCACAGGGCTGAGTAGTTTAGCAGGGGCACATAATTTCTTGTTTCCCGATGTAGTCAAATTGCTTGAGGAAAAGGGGGCTGGAGATATGATAGTCTTCGGTGGGGGCATTATCCCTGGTGAGGATGTTCCTCAACTCATGGATGCTGGAATCAAGCAATCTTCCATCCAGGAACCAGGATCGAAGACGTCGTCAACTGGGTTAAAACCAATGTAAAGCCAAAGCGATAGAGTACGGGACATGTTTATCACATTTGAAGGGATAGAAGGCTGTGGAAAGACCACACAGATCACTTTAATGGGCGGCTTCCTCAGGGAAAAAGGGTTTTCTTGCAGGCTCACCAGGGAACCTGGCGGGACGGCGATTGGAGAAGAAATAAGGAAGATACTGCTATCTTCTGAGAATTCAAGGATGAGCCCTATCACTGAATTGTTTCTGTATCTGGCCAGCCGGGCCCAACATGTCGAGGAGGTGATCAAACCGGCTCTGAAAGACAAGAAAATAGTGCTCTGTGATCGCTTCAGCGATGCGACGATTGCCTATCAAGAGCATGCCAGAGGGTTCGATCTTAAACTGGTCAGAGAGTTAGATAAACTTGCTACTTCGGGTTTGAAGCCAGATATTACCGTCCTTCTCGATTGCCCGGTGGAAATTGGCCTAGAGAGAGCAATGAGGAGGATCGGTTCCCAGACGAAGCAGATGAAAGAAGACCGATTTGAAAGAGAGGATAAGGCCTTCCATGAAAAAGTCAGAGAAGGGTATTTGAAGATTGCCAAAAATGACCGTGAAAGAATCGTACTTATAGATGGGACTAAAGACAGGGATACGGTCCATGAAGAGATATGGAAGGCTGTTTTTCCCAAAATAATAGCGGAAAAAAAGACGAATGTCGTTTAAGGATATACGCGGACAGGACAGACAGATCGAGATAATAAGAAGGGCGATAGAAAACGATCGGGTTCCCCTGCCTACCTTTTTCTTGGAGAAGAAGGTGTAGGGAAAAGGCTAACTGCATTGACCCTGGCGAAAGCCCTAAACTGCTCGACCGAAAGAGCCGACTCGTGTGATGTGTGTCAGGTTTGCAAGAAGATTACTAACGGGAATCATCCCGACGTGACCCTTTTGGAACCAGAGGGAAATCTCATCAAAATCGACCAGATTAGGGAATTACAGAGGTCTCTCCAATACAAGCCATACGAGGGCAGGAGAAAGGTATGCATAATACCAAATGCCGAAAAGATGAACCTGCCGGCAGCAAACTCTATGCTTAAAACCCTCGAGGAACCGCCACCTGATACGATACTTATATTGACAAGTGCCAGTCCACATCTGCTTTTATCAACAATTAACTCCAGGTGTCAAAGACTCAAATTTCAACCACTGGCCCCCACTTTGATTGCCAAAGTGGTCGAAGAGAAGCTGGGAAAAGGAAAGGAGTTTTCTTTGACGATAGCATCCTTGGCGCGGGGTAGTTCAAATAGGGCCTGTGAGTTGGCCGAAGGAGCGACCCTCGAGTACAGAAACAGACTTATCAATCAGATTAGCGCCCTTTCACCCAACAGTGTCGATGATACCTTCAAGCTTGCGGAGGAGATGGCAAAAGAAAAAGACGGACTCATTGGCACCCTTGAGGTCCTTAAGACATGGTTTAGGGATCTCGTGATCGTTAAGGAGAACTGTCCAACCGATCGACTGATAAACATCGATTTGGAAGAAGAGATAGAAAGGCTTGAGAAAAAGTTTACTGTCATGGATTTACTGGAAAAGATCAGGATAATAGATGATGCAGAATCAGCGTTACTGCGGAATTCCAATAAGCGGCTAACGCTGGAAGTGATGTTGGCGAGACTTTCTCAGTAGCTGATCCAGAGAACCTCTGAGGGTCTCATGGACGTAATTAACTTGTTGTGAAAAATTCCCTTTTCCGCTGCGAAGTACAGGTTTTTTGATCCGTCTCTGGCGGGTACCCCAAAAATCCTGCACACCTGTCTGCGTGCCTGCCTGTGCCAGCACGGCAGACAGGCAGCGCACAGGTAG
>JBDRGH010000572.1:0-3483 GCA_043818015.1 Pseudomonadota bacterium | reverse complement strand
AACCCACCTTGGCGAGCGTAATGTAGAAAATTCACATGTTTGAGCCCGAAGGGTGAGTTTGTGAATTTTCAATGGAGCGAGCTTAGATGGGTCAAAAAATGTATGCTGAAGCGAAAAGGGGTACTTTTTCAAAGCTCTCATTGTGTATTATTATGGTACAGAAATGGGACATCGTACGTACTATTGCGATACACTGATGAGACACTTATCCAAGTCCATATCTTTTCATCTTTCGATAGAAGGTGGATCTTCCCCAGCCGATCAACCTAGCCGCACCTGCGCGATTTCCCCTGGATTGAGAGAGGGCTTCGGTAATCATGTGTTTCTCTACCGCCGCCCAGTCAAACCTGTCGGTCACTCTGGTCACGGATTCTCTCTTCAGAAGAGGAATTATCGGAGCGGAAGCCGGCGCTATCCCATCCAGAGACACCGGTTTCCCGAGGGCCAAGGCTTCATGTAAATATGAAGGTAAATATTCAGGGCGGATCAACTCATCCTGACATAGATTGACTGCGAATTCGACGATGTTCCTCAGTTCCCGGACGTTACCAGGATACGGATAGTTCAACATGATTGGGATTGAATCGGCGGAAAATCCGGATACCCGTTTGTTAAATCTCTTGGCAAAATGCTGCAAGAAATGATTCATTAACAGCCTGATATCGTCTCCCCGCTCCCTCAAAGGGGGTAATCCAATACGAATAACTTTGAGTCGAAACATAAGATCTTCTCGAAATATCCCTTGTCTTACCATTTCGTTTAAGTCCCTGTGTGTTGCTGCAATAACCCTTGCATCTGACTTAACCGGTTTATTGGTACCGAGGGGGTAAAATTCTTTGTCATCTAAGAACGTTAGAAGCTTGACCTGCAGGGCTAAGGGGAGATCGCCGACCTCTGTCAGGTAGATAGTACCATTGTTTGCGAGGCGAAAGCGCCCAGGTTTGTCCTCTATCGCCCCGGTAAAAGCGCCTCGTTTGTGCCCAAATAGCTCGGACTCCAGAAGATTTTCAGGTAATGCGCCGCAGTTAATCTTAACAAAAGGCCCTTTAGCCCGCTTCGACGAGTGATGGACCGCCTCAGCCAATAGGTCTTTCCCGGTACCTGTTTCGCCGGTTATCAACACTGAAGAATCCGTTTGAGAGATGAGTTGTAAGGTATTAAATATCTCCTCCATTTGAGGGCTGTGTCCAATAATGTTATAGTAGTCATGTGCGTCACGTTTCTGCTGATCAAATTCCCTGACCAGCGAGATATCTTCAACTGTTTCAATGAAACCGATAGATTCACCCTCATGATCTTTCAGTTGCGAAACAGTGATCATTACTGGTATCTTTTGTCTGCTTAGGTTGATGATATCCCCCTCGATGCTCACCTGCTCTTCTTTTTCTGAGATCTTTCTGACCGGGCAGTTTTTGGTACAGATATTATTTCTCAGAATATAATGGCACGGAACACCGTAGGCTTCCTTTCGATTGAAACCAGTTAGAGCTTCCATAGCTCGATTCATAGCCTGGATGCGCAAATCGAGACTCATCACCACCACTCCGATAGGAATGCCATCAATAACCTCTCTGATGTCCAGTCCGCGATCATTAATTGGGCTATCCGCTTTAATCTTCTCCATTCCTGCCAGAGATAAAAAACCTCCCCCAGATGTGCAGGGGAGAGCACCGTTTCCTCCAGGATTCCTCTATCGAGATACACACAGTCCTAGATTACTATAGCAAAGTAATGGAAAAAAACAAGAAAAAATCAAACCGGACTCGCTCCAAGGTTATGCGGAAATCCATCGAACGAAAGGAAAGCCCTCTTGAAGACCATCGCAAAATTGCTAGAGAAAATCAACGCAGGAGAAAGGGGCTTTGCACACAAGACCTCCGGTATGTCAAGGAAGGTCTCAAGCTAAGTATGTAGGACGTATAGTCAACAGAATTCACGCAGGCGAGGATGTTATGCTTCTAACCTGTCAACGAGTCTCGATGAAAAACCCCGTTGAACTGAGAAAGGAAACACGTCATCGAGTAACCTAAGAAATGAGTAAATAGCCCCTCCCAACCGCCTAGTGTCCTACCGTCAGGATTCCACTCGCCGCCAGGGCAAGGATGATAACTTCCAGCACGGACAGGAGTGCATACACCTTGTCGTTATTCTTCAAGAGAAGGGGAACAATAGCAACGTAGCAAATGATGGTGACACCGGCAAGGATGGCAATCCCAATAAAATTGATAAACTCACTGTACCTCAACATCCCCACCCAGCTCCAGCCATCTTTAATCTTGGTGTGATCAAGATAATCCTGGACATTCATCGACCAACAACTGGAGATTTCATTTAAGGGAATATAGGACTTTACGATACCGAAGACATAGATGGCGAACGTAATGAAGAGGATCAGAAGGCCCGAGTACATCCCTTTTCTCAAAACGCTGGCATAACGGAGCTGCTCCGGTCCTGCTTCTAACGATGCCTGTGACTCATCAGCCATTGCTCTTCCTCCTGATTTTATCTAAAAACCCAAGCCCTTGCCGAGGGCCCTGATCCCCGCAAAGGCCAACATACATATAACTATCCAGCGCACAACCGCAGGCTTGGCAACCTTTAGGAGAGGGACTCCTACAAAGGAACCGAGCATAATTCCCACGAGAGAGGGAACCACTATCATCGGAATGACGCACCCTTTGTTCATGTAGATCCAGGCGGCGGACGTATCGGTGATGGACAGAAGGAACTTGCTCGTGGCCACGCTGATCTTCAAAGGAGCACCCATCACGAGATTTAGTACCGGGACATTGGCCCAGCCAGCCCCAAGACCGAACATACCAGCCATGACTCCGATGATGATGAATAAACCAAGACCCAGGGGGGTTCGGTGTATCTTCCAGTTAATAACCTGACCCGTGCTCTGCTCACGGTAAACCCCGTATATCCGCAGGGCCGAAGAAAGCCTGTCAGCGTGGGCCACATCCGGGAGTTCGGATTTCCTGGCTGTCAGCATGAGGGCACAGATTCCTATGATAGTGCCCCCCAGTGCAGTCTGGACTATGTTGGTAGGCAGAGCCAAACCGATCATAGCCCCAACGATAGCACACGTCGATGCAATAAGGCCCACAGGAATGGCAAGCCTCAGGCTGGCTAGGTTTAACTTTAGAAGTCCGGGCCCCGCGGCAAGTGCTCCAGCGAGGGCCACCAAGAGCCCAGCACCCCTGACAAAGTCCAGATGAAAAGGGAAAAACCCGCTAATAATAGGCACATAAAGAACCCCACCTCCAACACCGCCTAACACCGCCAAAACCCCCATTATAAAGGTAACCACCAATAGAACAAGGGGCCATAACCACCATGGATATGTCTCACCCGCTATCTCCGCAGTACCAGAAGCCACTTCAGCCCAGACGGGATGGATCAGAATCATAATCAAAAAAAAGCTCAGGATACCTAATATCCACCACTTACTATTTTTCTCCATCTCTTACTCCCACCTAT
>JBDRGH010000571.1:0-2108 GCA_043818015.1 Pseudomonadota bacterium | reverse complement strand
GGGCAGTTGCGGATGGCGTTGTCTATCTCAACGGATAATTAGCCTATCACTGATAATAGACCTGTAGCGAACTTGGATATTGACATTAGCGATGCAAATGATTTATCGTTCATACCAAACGTAGTAATGAGGAGGTAGAGCTAATGCAAGCATATTGTATGAAATGCCGCACCAAGAAGGAAATGAAAGACGCCAAAAGCATCACTATGAAGAACGGCAAGCCAGCAACTCAGGGCGTATGCCCCACATGTGGCACGAAAATGTTCAGAATCGGAAAGAGCTAGGTCTACTCTGGTATAACCCAGCAGAATTTAGAGGGGCTGGACATCTTGATAACGGGAATATCCTGCTCTTCTACCGGAGATCACACATTCACAGAATGTGTTGGCTCAACAAACGGAGTGGAAAAACTCATGAAAATAGCGGTAACGGCGGACATACATCTCGCAATCAAAGGAGAGCACCCTGAGCGATATAATGCCCTGGAGAATATTTTAGGGCAGATTGAAGCCGAAAACATCGAAACCCTGCTCATAGCTGGTGACCTGTTTGACAGGGACTTTCTGAATTATGCAGAGTTCGAAAGACTCTGCAAGAAACATCCTCAAATCCAGATACATGTCATACCAGGAAACCATGATGCGGGTATCAGCGGGAAAAGTATCGTAGGCTCGAACATCCACATCTACACTGTTCCTACTGCACTAGAGATTGGCTCCATCACTTTTCTCTTTGTCCCATACAAAGAGAAGGCAAAAATGTGCGAACAAATCTCAAGCTTAAAGGAAGAAATTAGAGTGAAAGACTGGATCCTTATCGGTCACGGTGATTACTACGGTGGCGTAAAGGAACTGAACCCTCTTGAACCTGGGACTTATATGCCGCTATCGAGGGAGAACATACTAACCTTTGCCCCTCAGGTTGTATTCCTTGGTCACATCCACAAGCCGACTAACTGGGGCAATGTTTACTATACCGGTTCTCCATGTGGGCTGGATATATGTGAGACGGGAAAGAGAAGGTTCTTAGTCTATGACACTGCGGATGGAAGCGTTATACCTATGGTTGCGGTCACAGATATACTCTACTTTGAAGAATCTTTTGTCATCGTGCCCCTAGACAATGAAGTTCCTCTCCTCAGGCAGGAGGTCACGAAGAGGATTGAGTCATGGAACATTGATCCCTCTGACTATTCAAAGGTCCTCGTCAGAGTTGAGGCAATTGGTTATGCTATGGACAGGAGTGCGATATTGTCGGCCCTCAAGGAAGGCTTTGATGGATTCAGATATTACAATGATGAAGGTCCTTTAATTGATAAGTTATCGACGAGCACAGACCGCCAGCTCGGTGCAATAACAGAGCGGACGATTAAGCTTATTGATGAACTCGAGTGGGACTTTGGTGGCGACCAACCAGCAAAAGAGCAGCTGAAAATCAAAGCACTCGAAGTGATCTATGGCGCTTGAGGTAGATGATGGCCATCAGGATCGACAGAATAAAGGTAAACAGAGGCGGCCCCCTAGAAGAGGATTTCAAACTCGAAGCAGGAGACATAAACCTCATCTACGGACATAACGAGACAGGCAAGACCTACATCGTGGAAACCATCATCAATCTTCTTTTCAGGACTGGGAGAAAATCAACAATCAGCTGGAACTTAAGAGGCTGGGATTTCGCTGGTAGTATAATCGTTTCCGGCCTGCAAGATAAGCCCGTAGCTTTTTCAAGAATAAGCAAGAAACTGGATGATTACTGGGAGGAAGAAAGCGGACTTCCCCAGGACTTCTCCCGCCTGCTGGTCGTGAAGGAGGGGGAAACGCTGTTAGCCCATGAGGAAGACGGTATTGGCCGCGATATCTTGAAGAACTACCTCTCAGGTGAGGGGCTTCTTGACAGAATACAAGCGAGAATCTCAAGTACTTTGCAAGAAGCGAGTGTTCAGAATGGTCAAATCATTGGTTCCAATAGGGGAGAACTAAAGAAAAGGGAGCAGCTTTTAGATGACCTTGAAGAACTGGATAGCCTTCGTAAGGAAGCAGAAGATGGCTACGCTTCTGGTGTAGTTTATAACCTACGGCAGAAACAAGAAACGATTAAGGACGAACTCG
>JBDRGH010000570.1:0-2032 GCA_043818015.1 Pseudomonadota bacterium | reverse complement strand
AGGAAGGACGGAACAAGAGGGTATATTGAGATTTCAGCTTCTTTGATGAAGGACTCAGAGGGTAAGCCCACTGGCTTTTGCGGTATTGTCAGGGATATCAGTGAAAGAAGGCAGGCCGAAGAGGAAAGGGCAAGACTTGAGGCCCAGCTCCAACAGGCAAGAAAGATGGAGGCTATTGGACTCCTGGCAGGGGGGGTTGCCCATGACCTGAACAACATCCTTTCAGGGATTGTAAGTTATCCTGACCTGCTGTTGCTGGACTTACCCAAAGATAGTCCAATTAGAAGACCCATTGAGGTGATAAAGGAATCCGGCCAGAGGGCAGCCGATGTGGTCTCAGACCTGCTGACTGTAGCGAAAGGTATAGCCAGTGCAAGAGAGGTCTCGAACCTGAATTCTTTGGTGGAAGAATACTTGAGTTCACCCGAACACAAGAGATTGGAATCCACGCACCCTTCCATCGCCTTTGAAACAGTGCTTGAGACTGATCTCTTGAATATCGGTTGTTCCCCTGTTCATATCAAAAAGAGCCTGATGAACCTAGTCACCAACGCCTCAGAGGCGATAGCGGAGATCGGTACAGTCAGGATATCCACCATGAACCGATATCTGGATGAGCCTCTGAAGGGATATGAAGATGTAAGAATGGGTGAGTATGCGGTTCTCAGTGTCTCAGATGACGGCTCTGGCATATCACCCGAAGATCTTGAGAGGATATTTGAACCTTTCTACACCAAGAAGGTAATGGGCCGAAGGGGGACAGGTCTGGGCCTGACAGTTGTCTGGAATACTGTTCAGGATCATAACGGATACATAAACGTAAGGAGCAGTGAGAATGGAACGGTATTTGATCTATACTTCCCCATTACGAGAGAAGAAGCTGCCGCTCTGAAGCAAGAAGTTCCAATTGAAGATTACCTGGGACATGGAGAGATGATCTTGGTGGTTGACGACGAGCAGAGGCAGAGAGAGATTGCATGCGGATTCCTTATAAGACTGGGGTACAAAGCTCAAGCCGTCTCAAGCGGAGAGGAAGCTATTGAATACGTGAAGGAACATCCTGTTGATTTAATCGTCCTCGATATGATCATGCCCAAAGGGATAAATGGTCGAGAGACTTACGAGGAGACCATAAAGATCCGTCCCGGCCAGAAGGCGATCATTGCCAGCGGGTTTTCAGAGACAGGGGATGTAAAAATCGCACAGAGCTTAGGAGCAGGAAAGTATATTAAGAAGCCTTATACCCTGGAGAAGATCGGGATTGCAGTTAAAGAAGAATTGAAGAAATAGCGGTTTTTGGCCTCTATCTCGATTGATGATTTCCTATATCATGGTTGCCCCCTCGGCGTCATATCAGGAAGACAACCATTGTTCTGCAGTTCTTTACCTAGTGCGCCGGCCTCAAAAGCAACACTAGTATTTGGATACTTCATTCTAGAATCTGACGCTTGGGGCTATAATTCATCCTAAAGCCTATAATGGAAAAGGGTGGATTGCCATTCTGAACCCACCGTTTACCTTTCCATCAGACCACTATATCAGTGGGATTAGCCATTGACATGAGAAAAGCTCTATTTCAAGGTGCCACAGTCATTTCCGAAGCACCTCTTTTTTCCAGTTTTCCTAATGCCTTTAACCTCTTAATGTCTTATGTCAAGGGCTGACCCCATCTTTCAGTCAAGCAGGCCGAGGGGTATGTTGATCCACATACCAGTTACTTTGCTTAGCTGAACGCCTGTGCGTCATTACCTGAGGTAGGAGCCCGGGGCGGTAGTTCCGCACGCCGGGATCTGTGCGGGGGGTGCCCGGTAACCGGCATTCCTACCGCGACCTATCCCCTAAATCGCTTCGAGCAGTTTTCCAAATCGTTGTTCATATTCTTTCCAATCCATGACCTCAAATACAGCCCATAATTACAGACTGTTGCATCAATTTACATCATATAATGCGTCTTAAAATTTCATATGTACGCGTCCATTTGAAATATATAGTTCTTAAATAACCAAAAAATTGAGTTTGAAATCATATTTTA
>JBDRGH010000569.1:0-6203 GCA_043818015.1 Pseudomonadota bacterium | reverse complement strand
TTGAAAGGAGGATGTTATGGGAGGCAGTACTTACAAAATTATAGAATTGGTGGGAACAAGTGAGGTTTCTTGGGAAGAGGCAGCGAAAAGCGCAATCGAGGCGGCAGGAAAAAGCTTGAGAGAGCTCCGAGTCGCGGAGATTACGCGACACGATGTGACGATTGAAAAGGGAAAGATAACGAGTTTCCGTGTTCGGTTGAATGTCTCATTCAAGTATGAAAAAGAGTAACCGAATAAAGTGGAGGGGGGGCGGAAAGATCGTTAGCTGGCCCCCCAGTTTTCCGTTTTCCCCCCTTCCCATAGAGCAAAGAGCAAAAAAGTCTGCTCATGAACTCCTCGAGATGCAGATCAGATTGAGCTCCTATCCAACGCAATAAGAAATTTACTGTCAATTGCAATTTTCCCCAACAAATTCGTGTTTCACCCACTGGCAGAGAGAGAGAAGAAGTAAACGAGAGCGGAACCGAAATTGTAAGATTTCAATTCAAAAGAAGCAAACGAAGTATAAGGATTAGTTGATCCAATATGATTTTCTAGAGTGACCCGGTGGAACGAAACAAAGGAGGAAAAGATGGCAGACGAAATTTATCCATTGAAGATGAATGAAACCGAAAGGGCATTCTGGACACTGGCTCTGAACGAAGCTAAGGACCCTCGGCAGTTCTTTATAACCACACGTCTTTTCGCTGGAATTCTAATCAGGCTTATAAACGAAGTAGAGAAAGCCTTTGGCGATAAAGGCCATGAACTCTGCTACAAAATCATGCATCAAGTTGGACGGGAGGTTGGAGAGAGAATTACGGAAAAACTGGGGCTTGAGGGTAAAGCAGACCTTCCTACCATCCTCAGAGTGACGAGGTATCACGATCTCCAGCTCTTCAACATTCGCGCGGAAATAACAGAGTCAGAGGATAGACGAGGCACGTACCGAGTAACTTTCTGTCCAATCATGCATCATCCTGACTTTAAAGCACGTGACTGCCGTATTTGGTCGTGGTATTTTAGGGGGATACTAGATGCGCTTGGTGTTGATATCGGGTTTGAATTGAAGGAACTGGTGCCGGGTGGTGGTAACGTTTGCGAATTTAGCTTTTTCTATAAAGAGGATGTCATTTCGAAAGATATAGCGGATGCGATCGTTGACTTCTTGAAAAAGAGGACGGAAAACGCAAAATTGAAGGAAATCTTTTTCCATCTTAAGGAGTTGGGATTAGTGCCTGATACGAATGA
The DNA here is from genome assembly GCA_043818015.1 of Pseudomonadota bacterium. Lineage (GTDB taxonomy): Bacteria > Desulfobacterota > UBA8473 > UBA8473 > UBA8473 > JBDRGH01. The sequence goes on along the minus strand of JBDRGH010000569.1, from coordinate 4,973 downwards.
GGGGTTTGGCCTAACTCGAATTCACGCTTCGGTGCTCCGGGACAGGAACGATATTGTCCTTTACGAAGATGGGTTTGGTTCTCCGAAGGAAGCGGCTTGAGACTGTGCGCCAGGACTAATACTGTCCTCTACTAAAAAAGGATCAGAGAGGCTGTTGCCCAAACAGGAATTCCTTTGAGCGGTCATTAAAACGTTCAGTTCCCCGCCCATTTAGTTGGTCAAAAGGGTTCGAGGAGTCCAGGATTCAAGGGGTCAAGGCCCGCCCCTGGCCCAGACCATCTCCCGACTTGTCGGGACAGGGCGGGCCTGGCGCAAACGTCGTTCGACCTAGAGGTTCTCGACAGGCCAGCGTCTGGGCCAGGGAGTCAGGGATTCGAGTGAGGAATCCTCTTAACTTCAAAATGTTGGAGGTTTTTAGGGTCTTGTTTACCTGGGAACTGTTTACGACCTCAAGAAGGGAGAAAAAATGGAGAATAAAGTAGAATTCTTAAAGAGTAAGCTTGTTTCAAAGGCGGTTCGCAATGTCCGAACGGGGTATGAAAAAGATGAGGCAGGACGTGGGATGTTCAGGCCAGAGATCAAATTGGACCTGCAGAGATCGCGTCTTCTCACGGCGTCTTATAAGGCGACTGACGGGGAGCCTATGGTCATAAGAAGAGCGAAGGCTCTGGAATACATCCTGACTCACATGGATATCTATATCCAAGAGTGGGAAAGAGTCGTGGGTAATCATGCTTCTGTCCCTGAAGGGATATACTACGGTATTGATATGAACTGGCGTTCTGTCAAGCGGGTTGTTAGTGGTGAAGAAGGTCATACACTGATGGATGATGCGGGTCGGGCAGAACTAGCAGAACTCTGCGAATACTGGAAAGGAAAATCAATGAGCGACCGGCATCAACAGATGTTTACAGGAGAGACCCTCGGCAAATACTGGAAATATAATGGTACCTTCCTGTGGACCCACTGGTCTGAATTGGGCATCCCCAATTATGAAAAGGTATTCGGGATCGGCCTGAAAGGGATAATCAAAGAGGCGGAGGATCGACTCATAGAGATTGATCGAACAGTCCCTCTGGACTACATCGATCAGAAGGAATTTCTTCAGGCAGTTCTCATCTCTCTGAAAGCGGTGGTGAGATTTGCCCATCGCTATGCCGAGAAAGCCCTCGAAATGGCTGCAAAGACCTCTGATTCAGAAGATAAGCTGCGATTTGAGGAAATAGCCAAGACGTGCACATGGGTTCCAGAGAACCCACCTCGGTCTTTTCTTGAAGCGTTACAATCCTTCTATCTTGTCTATGTGGTGAGATATATTGAATATTCCACTTTAGGCATCGGGGTTCGCTTTGACAAGGTGTTTGGACCTTACTATGAAAGGGATCTTCAGGAAGGTAGAATCACCAGAGACGAGGCACTGGAACTCTTGCAACTTCTCTGGTTAAAATTTCAAGAACTGGGCCTTGTCTATTCGCCGATGATATCGAGTGTTTATGGTGGTGTTGCATCTCTTCAAGCAATTACCCTCGGCGGGGTCGACGAAAAAGGAAAAGACGTTACCAATGAGGTCACCTATCTGGTTCTCGAAACGGCAAAGACCATGAGGCTACTGGAGCCAAGTATAGCCTTCCGCTACCATGATGGTACCCCGGACGAACTGCTTTCGGAAGTAACCGACGTCATCCGCACCGGTATAGGCTATCCCTCCTTCTTCAATGACAAGGCCTTACTTCCAACATTACAGAAATGGAACGTCCCGCTGGAAGATGCGCGTGACTACGCTGTTTCGGGATGCGTCTATATGGAAATTCCCGGAAAGAATATTGCACGCAGGCCGGTGGCGTATTACGTACTTCCTAAATGCCTCTGGTGGGCTTTTCACCAAGGCGTAGACCCTAAAACAGGAGAACAATGGGGAGCACCGACACCTGATCCTAGAACCTTCAACTCAGCAGAAGATCTGATGAATGCTTACCTTGAACAGGTACGTTTTATCTCCGAAAAGATTGTCAAAATAGAGAATACCTGCCGTTGCCTCTATGAAAAATATCTCCCGAGACCGTTTTATTCTGCTCTGTTAGACGGATGTATCGAAAAGGGCAAAGACACCAGGCAATGGGCTTACCCGTCCATGGTTCATGATTTTAATGTTATGATCGGCTCGACCAATGTGTCTGATTCTATCGCTGCCATCAAGAAGGTTGTTTTCAAAGAAAAAAGGGTTTCGATGGATGAACTCATCAAGGCTATGGATAATAACTGGGAAGGATTCGAAGATATGCGGCAGATGATGATACAGGCGCCTAAGTACGGAAATGATGATGATTTTGCTGATGAGATTGCCGCCGAAGTTCATCATAGAACTTCCGAGGTAATAGCTGCATTCACAGATCGATTTGGAAATCCCAGCAGAGGTGATGGAAGCGGTGTATCTGCTACTTATGGGTTGGCGCACGATACTCCAGCCACGCCCGATGGAAGAAGAGACGGTGATCCTTTTGCTGATGCTACTCTATCACCAATTCAGGGAGGGGATCACAATGGTCCTACAGCCGTCCTGAAATCAGCCAGCAAGATAAGTATCGAGAAGACGTATAACCATCTCCTCAACCAGAAGTTTTTGCCTTTGGTCCTTGAAGGGGATATGAAGCAGACTTTTCTCAGTTATTTGAGAACATGGGGAGATCTGGGTATAAGTCATGTGCAGTTCAATGTGGTAGACAGGGAGACCCTCTTAGCTGCTCAAAAGAATCCAGATAGTTACCAGGATCTTATAGTGCGGGTAGCGGGGTACAGTGCCTATTTTGTAGATTTGAGCAAGGGCTTGCAGGATTCAATTATCAAGAGAACCGAACAGAGTTTCAGATAAGTTTTGATTTTTTAGACAAGTCGTTGTAGTTTCCCTTTAGCAATTCGATCAGAGACCGTCTTTTCACATAGACTTCTGAAAGTCTACTATCTGTGAAGAGATCGTTTCTCCCTTGAACGGCTGACCTTCACGACCAATTCTGCTTATAGGCATTTATGCGGGCAAATTTCTCAAGGTTTACTGAGTATGGAACAGGAGACAGACCAAGGAACTGAAAAAAGGAGGAGGTTATGTCGGCAATTGATGAAGTAAGGGGATGGATTGAAGAATTCAAGAAAGACGGCTCAATAAGAAGGGATTTTCCGCCACCTGCCGATGAAGAGTGTTACAATCCCGTCGAGTGTGCTCCGCGAGAGCGGATAGAGGAACTGAGAGATAAACACCTTCGTCACATAGTCGAGTGGGCGTATGAGAGATCGGAATTCTATCGTAAAATGTGGGACAAGGTGGGGGTGAACCCGGAGGACATCAGGACGTACGATGACTTGGAGAAACTGCCCGTTTGGAGAAAAGACCAACAGAGAAAAGATGAAGCAGAGAATCCGTTCTTTGGGTCACGGGTGGTAAAAGAGCTTGTGCCCTACGTTCCCGCGCTTTTCCGGTCAACGGGAACCACAGGCAAGCCAACATTGCACCCCTGGCTGCTTGAAGACATGGAAGCGATCGAGGAGTCACGCGCCCGATGGGTGTGGTCAGGAGGCGGCAGAACAGGGGGTGCCTTTGTTGATTTTGCACCGGCAGCTAAGGGTTCATTGATAAAGATCATGAGTGGCGTGGCGAGAAGAGTCGGTCTTCTCCATTACCATGAGGAGATATTCGGCTACCAGGCTGATCCTGTTGCAAGTGCTACGTTTCAGCTTGAACTTGGACAGTTTCGCAGGCCTCTGTGCACATTTATGACTCCAGAATTTCTGATCACATTGGGAGACCAGTTCAAGAGAATGGGCAAGGAGAACCCTTACGATGCAGTCCTTCCTGGCGGGACACCCCTGTCATCGAGGCTGCGGGAGCAATTGCGCGCACTTTACAAGAAGCCGAGGGGGGTTTCCCAATATAGTAGGTGCCTATGAGAGTGGAGTCGCTACAGAATGCCTCTTTTCGGCTGAGAAAGGATTAGATCTCTTCCATGATAGCGAAGACCTGGCCGCATTTGAGGTTGTGAAGCCTGGGACCGGTCAGAGGGCGGCCTTTGGGGAACGGGGCGAGCTTGTAACTACGAATTTCTTCAATCATGTTGCTCCCTTTATTCGGTTTGGTATGGAGGATGTCTTTGAGAACTCATTCACGACCGAGGCATGTCCTCATTGCGGCAGAACAATAAAGACCTGGCTAAAACCTATTCCTGGTCGCCTGAAAGACATCTTCAAGGTAAGAGGCAAAGAGTTGATGCCCTGGGATGTGGACGTGATTATTGGAGAGATTCCGGATACGACTCTGACCTATCAATTGATTCTCGATAGTTGGGACATGGAAAGGCTTGGGCTCAAAGTGGAAACAGTGAGAAAGCTGCCTGATCCCCAGTATCAGAGAGAGATTGTAGCCGCTCTTGAGAGCCGATTAGAGATTCCTGTCGATGTTGAAGTGGTTTCTGCGGGAGCCATTCCCATGGCCCCCGGTGGCTATAAGGTTATTAAGGTAGTGGACAACAGGCCGAAAAGAGATTCTCGCCAAGAGTAACGGATCATTAACGACGACGGCTTCTCATTTTTCTATTATCTTTCCTCAACTTTTTTATCTCCTCTGGCGACTGTGAGAAAACTCCAGATCTTTCTACCCATCCTCTCATCCCTCAAGTCAGGGAATAACTCTTAATTCATGTTTGAATTGTTAGGCAGATTGTATATAATAAGAGAAATCATCTTGGTTGCTAAGGGAAACCTCATTCTGGAGCTTCCCGAATTTATAGTGAACTCCTTTGTCTCATGGCGAAATTTGCTGGAGCAGTGGGGTACCGATCGAGGGAGAGCAGGAAGGGGAAAGCCAGCCCGAAGAGGCTGGAAGGGGAAAGTATTCCCCACCTGCGAGCCCCGAAAGGGTCACTGCGGAAGCAGTGAGCGAAGGGATAAAGGGGTTCACTTAAATAATGCCAGATTAGTAATGAAAT
>JBDRGH010000568.1:0-3138 GCA_043818015.1 Pseudomonadota bacterium | reverse complement strand
CATTGATGAATGGTTTGAAAAGAAAATATCCATTTGTAGAATATTCGCTTCAGAAATGAGCAGGCACCCAATGCCGCGAAGTGAAGAGTGTATTCGTGCACAGGCTTTGCTTCGCGGTTCATTTGCCCAATGCCGTTATGCAGAGGCTTTCATGGTTGTTCGCGAGATTGTGTGATGAAAAAGACCACTGTGTTTAGTAAAGAACCTATATGAACAGACTGGCACGGCGTCCAGGATAGTGGAAAAGATCACGCTTTTTTGCTCTACCGTATTGATGAAGAAAAGCTTCTATAATCTTGGAATGTTGGTACAAAAATGAAGAGGAGAGGACTGGAGAAAACCCCTGATTTCGTCTTCTACGCCAATAATGGAGTTGCTTCGCATCATTGATGTCCCGCCTTCAAGCAGGGAGCCTGCCTGCCCGGATTGTGAAATAAGACCAGACCACATATGAGATGATCCCATGGATAAGAAAAAGCTGAAATCCCTCCTCGTTACCGAAAATATAACCATAAAACAGGCCATGCAGCGACTCAACGAGACAGCAGAGAAGATTGTCTTCGTTGTAGATGAAAACGGCAGACTCCTTGGCACTTTAACTGACGGCGATGTAAGGCGGGGCATCATCAACGATCTCAAGATTACCGACACAATAGAAGACATCATACATCGACACCCGACTACCGTTACCCGCAACCGAACGGACAGAGAAGAACATATAAAAGAGATCATGGTGAGGAACAAACTTGATCATATACCCGTATTGGATGACGGAGGGAGGATAGTGGATGTGATCCTCTGGATCGATATCATAAAGGAAAAGGCTGATATAAAACCTGTGGTATTGCGGAATAACAGGGTTGTGATCATGGCAGGAGGCAAAGGAACCAGGCTCGACCCATTCACCAAGGTGCTGCCGAAACCATTGATCCCTATCGGTAACAAAACTGTTATCGAGATTATCATGGAGAGATTCTCCTGCTTTGGTTTCCACAGGTTCATGTATACACTGAATTACAAGAAGGGGTACATGAAGCTCTTTTTAAAAGAAAACAGGTTTCCCTACAAAATCGAATGGGTTGAAGAAGAGGACTTCATGGGTACGGCCGGTGCTTTGTCGCTTCTTGCAAGGAAAGTGAAGGAAACATTCTTTGTTACGAATTGCGACTCCCTGCTTGAGGTTGATTTTGAGAAGATACTGGATTGGCACAGGGTGCATGAAGCCGCCATCACAATAGTCGGATGTTACAACGAGGTCAAGATACCCTTCGGCGTTCTTGATATCTCCGATGGCAGACTGGAGCGTATCTCAGAGAAGCCGGTCCACGATGTTATCATAAATACCGGAGTTTATGTTATGGAGCCCCACATCATCTCCTACATACCGAAAAAGACCAAGATGGATATGAACGAGTTGATTGTCAGGGTGATGGAAACAGAGAAAGTAAGCGTCTATCCCATTTACGGCGGCTGGCTCGATATCGGGCAATGGGAGGAATATAAAGAGACGGTAAAACACCTGGGAACGGATTGATGAAGGTCCTGATTTGTGGGTTGGGCTCGATCGGCCTTCGGCATGCAAAAATCCTCTCGGAACATTTAAATCACGAGGTCTATGCGTACCGGCGTACAGGACGATGCGTCGAACACAGCCTCAACATAAGGGAGATATACTCCTGGGATGATGTGGAGACCCTCCGGCCTGACGTAGCTTTTATTACAAATCCCACCTTTCTCCATATTGAAACAGCGCTCCAATGTGCCGTCCGGGGTATGCACCTCTTTATCGAAAAGTCGCTCTCGCACAGTCTGGACAATATCGATCTTCTTGAGTCTCTATGCAGCGAAAAGGGTCTAACCTGCTATATTGCCTACTGCCTGCGTTTTCATCCTGTCATCACAAAGATCCATGAGCTTATTGAGGGGAAAAAGATATACCACGCACGGATCGTCTGCTCCTCCTTTTTGCCTGCATGGAGGCCGGAGAGTGACTACACAAAGAGCTACTCCGCCTCTTCTCGGGAAGGTGGCGGGGTGCTCCTTGACCTGTCCCACGAGTTCGACTATGCACAGTACCTCTTTGGAGAGATCGCTGCGATGACCGGGGTGTACGGCAGGGTAAGTGAACTTACCGTTGACGCTGAAGACTTTGCCGATGTTCTCGTCACGAACGCCAGTTCTATCCCTGTGAATGTGCACCTCAACTTCAACAGTCTCTTGAACGAGCGTACTGTAACTGTCGTTTTCGAGGACGGCTACGCCACAGGGGACCTGATAGGGAATAAGGTAGATGTGTTTTACAGAGGCAATCTGGATAGTTATGAGTACCCTCTCGACAGAGATAGGTATCTGACGGAGCAATCACAATATTTCTTTGATAACATCGGTAACCAGACGATTATGAACAATCTTGCCGAAGCAAAAGGTCTTCTATCACAGATACTCAGGTTCAAACATGGTAATAAGCTCAAATAACAAAAGGATACTCCTCACCGTCGCAGCCAGGGGTGGTTCCAAAGGGGTCAAGAATAAGAACATACGCATGCTTTGTGGTGCGCCTCTCATCGCCCATACGATCATGCAGGCAAAGAAGTGGGGGAAAGCGGAGAGGATTATCTGCTCTACCGATTCGGATGAAATTGCCTCTATTGCCAGGCAGTACGGCGCCGATGTCCCCTTTATGCGACCGGCAGAGCTTGCCACGGACGAGAGCGGAAAGATAGAGGTTCTGCGTCATGCCCTGGAGTCCGTGGAGAAGGAAGACGGAACAGTCTACCCGATAATTATAGACCTGGACGTGACAGCCCCGATTAGGAAGATATCCGATATCGAGGGGGCTTTGCAGCTTTTCCTGAAAGAACGGCCGAAAACGGTCTTCAGTGTTGTTCCATCTCGAAAAAATCCCTATTTCAATATGGTGGAACTGGATACCAAGAATCGTGCCGTGCTTGTGAAGGCTCTCGATTCAACAGTGAGGCGTAGGCAAGATGCACCGCGGGTCTATGATATGAATGCCTCCATTTACGTGTATGACAGGGACTACCTGCTTGACAGATCAACGAGGTCTTCAATTTCAGACAGGTCTTTTATCTTTGTAATGGATGATCTCTCTGCCTTTGACATAGATAGTGAGCTCGA
>JBDRGH010000567.1:0-4847 GCA_043818015.1 Pseudomonadota bacterium | reverse complement strand
AATAGAGTCCTTATCTCTCCCCTTTGTCAGCTCCTCTCCTTTACTTAGAAACAGGTAATTTCGGGATCTACGTAGTCCGGGCGTGTTGAAATCCTAATAGAGTCAACTTCTCCTTTCTTAACGAAATCGTGGGCCTTAGACAGTAGAGTCTCCTGCAGCCTTAAGTCCAGACCCGTGAAATTTCCCCCATAGAAAGCGATTTGGGTCTTGAACCTTTGCTTTCTTCCCCAGGTCTTGAGATAGAGCTTTACCGTCTTGTCCAAGAGGTCTGGAGTGGTTGTGGGCTGAGATACCCCACTAATCTTTCTCTGATCACAAAAGATGCATTGGTGAGGACATCCCAGATGAGGTACAAAGATCGGGATGATGAAGTACCGCATATTACGCCTTGCCGGTATTTACAAGTATATCCAAGGCTACCTTTGCAGCCTTCTGTTCCGCCTCTTTCTTGCTTTTACCTGAACCCTCTCCAAAGAGTTTACCATTTATTAAAATATTAATGTGAAAAGTCTTGTCATGATCAGGGCCAGATTCTCCAGCAAGTATATATCTCGGGGTAGTCTTAAAACAACTCTGGGAATGCTCCTGGAGCTGCGTCTTAAAGTCTTTATAAAAACCCCTCTCTTTTTCTGTGTCTAATATCGAAGAAAAATGCCTCACCATTACCTTGTATACTTTCCTGAAGCCTCTATCGAGGTAAATGGATCCCACTAGGGCCTCAAATGCCGCTGCCAAAATAGAGTCCTTATCTCTCCCCTTTGTCAGCTCCTCTCCTTTACTTAGAAACAGGTAGTCACCGAGTCCAAGCCCCCTGGCTATAGAAGAGAGCCTCCTCTCGTTGACCATGGCGGCCCTTGCCTTGGATAGGTCTCCCTCTGTGTAGTGGGGAAATCTATTCATTAACAGATGCGTAATTACCAAATCCAAGACGGCGTCCCCCAAAAGCTCTAACCTCTCGTTGTCGTCGGCCAATCCAGATTGATCCTCATTAGCGAAAGATCTATGCGTAAGGGCCTGTTTTAGAAGATTTAAGTTCTTGAATTTATAGGATATTTTACGTTGTAATTCCTTAAGTTTCGTAACTCCGTTCCTTTCCATCTCAGAGAGACCTACCACGGGAAACCCTCAAGGCATCTTACCGAACCTGAAACCCGGCTACCCAAAACGTGTATTCATGTTATATTACCAACGTGAAGGTGTCAATGTCATTTTGAGGCTGGTGAAAGAATGCCAGTCAGCGGGTTTGTGTTATCGCTTGTCAAGACACTTGGCTGGGAATCTCCCGCTCCTCAGTAAGTCTATTTACAGGGGAGACCATATAGAAACGGTGAGTGGCCCGGAAGAGAATTAACGACTCTTGGTTACCCCTACCTTATCACAGAGATTCTCAAGAGCACATTCACTGCATCTGGGAGAGATAGGTCGACAGATGTTCTGCCCCAGGGATACTAAAAGGTCATTGATTTCAATCCAAAATTCTTGGGGAAGTCTCGCCCTGAGAGCAAACTCCGTTTCAGCGGGATTCTTCGTATTGACATAACCTAAACGATTGCAAATCCGGTGGACGTGGGTGTCGACGCAGATGCCAGGCTTTCCGTATCCCTTGGTGACCACCAGATTGGCTGTTTTTCTACCAACTCCTGGGAGCTTAAGGAGCTCATCGATCTCATGGGGAACCTTACCGTTATGTTCCTGAACTAACTTCTTAGATACAGAAAGAATATTTCTAGCTTTATTCCGGTAGAAGCCTACCGGGTATATGGTCCGTTCTAGTTCCCCTACCTCTAGTGTCAACATATCCTCCGGAGTATCCGCTATGGCAAAGAGCCTCTCTGACGCTCGGCCAGTAGCTTCGTCCTTAGTTCTTGCACTGAGTATGCAAGAGATCAATACCTTAAATGGGTCTTTTGACCTCTCCGCTACGAGGGTTACGGCGGGGCCCTTCCAATTTACGATCTCTCTCCTGAGTATTTCTATTATGTGATAAATATCATCCTGTTCCATATTTGACCATACAAAACGGAATAATGGCTCACTCCTGTTCGGAAGTCGCGCTTCATCGACAATGGCGAGAGTGACAATATACGGACATGATTAGGGGCTGGGCGATGCCAAATGGCTACCAGAAAGGTCTGGAGAGGTATCTGTTTTTATTCCCGAGTATCGCGGGCAGGTGGCCACCAATTCTTGAATTTCTCCGGGAGATAATCCTTGCAGAGGAATAGAGCCCCTTGGAGCTTGCACAGGACGCGGCAATGAAAACGGGGCAATCAGCAGAAATTCACCTACTATTTACTGTTTACCCTCTCTTTCAAATCCTTACCGACTTTAAAAAAAGGCAGTCTCTTTGTGGAGACTTTAATACTATCCCCTGTCCTAGGGTTTCTTCCAACGTAAGGGTTATACTCCCTAATTACAAAACTGCCGAATCCTCGAATCTCAATTCTATCATTATCCATGAGGGCATTACTTAAGCTCTCAAAGAGTATCTTGATAATCTCGTTTGCCTGTTTCTTGGTAATGTTGGTCTTCATACTCAATTGCCTTGTCAAATCAGACTTATTCATGAAATCTCCCTTCGAGAACAGTTTCTATGAGAACCCTTGGTTAAATGGTACAGGCTCCTCACGGCCTGTTTTGAACAGGCTCTTTCCTCGTATTGGATATTCGAATCTTATAATAAGTAATACGCCCAAAGTCAAGAGGTTTTTGGATGAAAAAAACGGCAAACATGAAAATAATCTTTATTTCTGTAAGATGGTCATTGCTCGGAGCCAAAAAAAATTTGCAATTTCTATGGGATTAAGTTATAAACAAATCCTTGTTGCTAGTGCAATACTTATGATTTATGTGTCGGCAATTGTGTATAGCTTCGAGGCAGTTTGTGGAGAGGGGGACCACAACGTGAGCGAGCAAGGAGAGTTAGAGGGGTTACGTGCCGGGGTCGACGCAATCGATGCGAAGATACTTGAATTACTCAACGAGAGGGCTGAGTTGGCCATCAAGATTGCCGAAACCAAAATTAAGCATAAGATGGATTTTTACGCACCAGATAGAGAATTCAAGATCTATGAGAGGCTAACAAAGATCAACAAAGGTCCGTTCCCAAGCGAAGCCATAAGGCCAGTCTTTAGAGAGATAATCTCTGCTTCACTCTCCCTTGAGCAACCCATTAAGATTGCATACCTGGGCCCCAAAGCTACTTTTACACACCTAGCATGTATCCATCACTTTGGATTATCGGCAGATTTCATACAGAAAAGGAATGTCCCTGAAATATTTGACGAAGTTGAAAGAGATGGAGTCAATTTTGGAGTAGTACCAATAGAGAATTCGACCGAAGGAGTAGTGAGCAATACCCTTGATATGTTTGTAGACTCCAATCTGAAGATATGTGCAGAGATTTTATTGGAGATATCTCACCACCTCATGTCAAAAACAGGCAACATCGAAGATATTGAAAAGGTATATTCCCACCCCCATGCCATCGCTCAATGCCGTAATTGGCTGGAAAATAACCTTCCAAACATACCTGTACTTGACGTGGCAAGTACCGCCGTAGCCGCTCAGAACGCAGCTGACGATCCTTCAGTAGCGGCTATCGCCAGCGAGTTCGCTGCTACCCTTTATGACCTAAGAATAGTAAAAAGAAAGGTTGAGGATAACATCAACAACTTTACGAGATTCTTAGTCATTGGTAAAAAGGAGCCTGAAAAGAGGGGCAATGATAAAACATCGATCATGTTTTCTGTTAAGGATGAGGTAGGAGCTTTGCATCGAATGCTCGAACCTTTTGCAAGGAACGATATCAATCTGACAAAGATCGAATCGCGACCTCTTAAGAAAAAAGCGTGGGAATATATATTTTTCTTAGATATGGAGGGACACGTTAGTGATGAAAATGTGAAGAACGCATTGGAAGAATTGAGAAAAAATTCATTGTTTCTGAAGATATTAGGCTCCTATCCCAGGGCGAGATGACACTGGTAAGCAGTTTTGACTTCGTAGTAAAGATGGAACCAGAGGCAAAATGATATGATTGTAGTATTAAAACCAACTGCCACGGAAGAAGATTGTAATCGGGTTGTAAAAAAGATAGAAGATCTCGGTCTAGCTGTTCATATTTCGAAGGGAAAGGAGCGCACTATTATTGGTGCTATTGGAGAGGACGCCATACTCCACAGTCAATCATTAGAGGCCCTTCCCGGGGTCGAAAAGACAGTACCAATACTGAAACCGTTTAAACTGGTCAGCAGGGATTTCAAGAAAGACAACACCATAATAAACATGAATGAAGTTGAGCTTGGCGGCGATATGATACAGGTCATTGCGGGACCGTGCTCCGTAGAGGGCAGAGAGATGCTCCTAGACGTAGCTCAATCCATAAAAAGGACAGGAGCACGTTTCCTCAGAGGAGGTGCCTTTAAACCCAGAACTTCCCCTTATAGCTTTCAGGGATTGGGTGAAGAAGGGTTGAAATATCTCGCAGAAGCGAGAGAGAAAACAGGCTTGATGATAGTAACAGAGCTGATGGACCCGAGAGATATTGACCTAGTCTGTAAATACGCTGATGTAATTCAGATTGGCGCTAGGAATATGCAGAACTTCCGGTTGTTGAAAGAGGTTGGTACCATCAACAAGCCTGTAGTTCTTAAAAGGGGCTTCAGCGCCACCGTACTGGATCTTCTAATGTCTGCAGAGTACGTTGTATCGCAGGGGAATAAACAGGTAATATTATGTGAAAGAGGGATTAGAACATTTGAAACGGCTACGCGCAACACCCTTGACATAAGTGCTATTCCGGTAGTTAAAGAACTCAGTCATCTTCCCATAATTGTGGATCCAAG
>JBDRGH010000566.1:0-2165 GCA_043818015.1 Pseudomonadota bacterium | reverse complement strand
TACATAAGTTTCATTGATGCGAGAAAGCCCCCAACAGAACCTACTATCTTTCCTACAGTGGCCGCCTTGGGAGAAGCCTCTTCCATTTCCTCCCCAACTATATCTGGCTTCCAAGCTCCAAAAGTCATTCCTGATATAGCTTCCTCAATTGAGGTACTCCCATAGGTGAGGATATTCTCAATGAAGGAGACATCCTTTTGTTGGATAGTAACTTTTTGTTTCTCCCCCATAGGATACCTTGGTGTGGTAAAATAATCTGCACCCTCACTAAGGTCTGTAATAGGAGGAAAGATTCCTCCACTGGCCATTCTCTTCTTCATCTCATCCAATGCAAATGGGCTTGTATTCATATTAAAAACTCCCCGTAGCACCAAATGGCTTTTCCACCCTCGTTGCGTCCTGAAATGTGGGACCCTCATATGAAGTCTTTGGCCTTGGTGCCAATTCAGGATACTCCTCATAGAAGTTGTCATAGAAAATCTTCGTTACCTTATCAAACTTTCCTTTGTTAATAATACCTTGGGTCTCAAAGAATTGGTCATAATATTCAGGATAGTAAGCATCTATTAGAGGGAAAAACTTTTCCGGTTCCTTCATTATTTTTTCCCTGTCTGGTTTGCCGTACCTATCCATTGGAATTCTTTCGTTCTTTGGAGTACTCTTCTCGTTACGAATGGTATATATAGCATTCCCCTCAAGGAAAGCATTCCTAGCCGCAATCTTATTTAACGGTTGTCCTCCCTCAACGGTGATAGCTTCAATATCTTTGTGGTAATCAACCCAACGGTTAAACCTATCTTCTAAGTATACAGTAGATTCCCTACTACCTCTTTGGGGATTATCCATTAAAGCAAGTGACTGTTTGAAACAATCCCCCACAGAGTCACCCCTAATAGCCATGACTTTCACCCAGTTTGCATCCGAAAAAGAACCTCTCCACTGACCTAGACTGGTGAAGACTGCCACCTCTTGCATTTCCTTTGCCTTCTCAACACTCAGCAAATCAGGGGGGTTCCCACTGATTACGAGGGCTCTAGTACGGAGACTATCATATTTGTTGAGGAGTCTCTCTTTTTCTTCTCTAAACTTAATGGGATTATTTGCAATATCACCCAATTTACTAAGTTCATCTGTTGTTTCCTTCATTTGTATCCTGATGTCATTAACCTCAGCCTCAACTAGAACCCTCTTCTTTGCTTGACTCAAATCCAACTTTTTCTCATCTCCAAGGAGGCGGTAGTGATTCTCTATGCTCTCAACTTCCCGTGTCCGCAAGTCAAGACTCCTCATCTTGAAGTCTTGATCAATTTCTGCCTGCTTTTCCTGGAAGGCATAGTCTCGGTCGTCCTTACTTTTTAGGTACATCAATTGGAGAAGCTGAGGCATTGCCTCACTCAACCCTTTAAAGAAATTCTGAAATGTTATGGCCATTTACTTTACCCCCCTCCTACTAAGCACTCCACTGCTTGCACGTCTCTTTTCTTCCTCAGTCTCAGTTGTTTTCTCCCAAGGGAAACCCCCAGGGAAGTCCTTACTATTGTAGAATCCCCCACCATGGGCGACTATTCTATTCCCCTCTGTATCCAAGATACCAGCACTGGGTTCGCTTACAAAGGGATTCTGTGTAACACCAGCAGCCTGACTGGGGGTAACAGGAGTTTTAGTCTTCTCTTCTGGCTCTCGTCTAGTGATGTCCATGCCTGCCGAAGGTTTAACCTTCTCTCTCAGGGGATATACATTTGCTGTTTTGCTAGGTATTGTGCCACTCTCTAGGTAAGAGGCATAACTCTTTTGATATTTCTCTATATTAGAAGGTTCCCCGTAAGACTCTTTGTTCTTGTGAGCTTCTCCAATGTCTATGCCTGCCCCTTTAAAGATATCCGCCATATCATCTCGATTCCTCCCAAGGTAGAAATCGCTAGTTGGGCGACCACTAATCATTGAGGCTAGCTTCTGATTGAAGGCTCTCAATTTCCCGACAGATGTATATTTATCTACCAGCTCCTCGTAAAATTTGTCCTGTGCTGTACGAGGTATTACTGGGTCGGCACGAAAACTATTAACTATACTACTAACTACGGTAGCCAATGCCATTATTGATAAAGGCTCAAGACCAAGGAAAGCAGCTTTTGCTACCCCCGGCACAGCGGGGCCTCCCCCATATG
>JBDRGH010000565.1:0-5159 GCA_043818015.1 Pseudomonadota bacterium | reverse complement strand
TTTTTTGATAAATCTAAGGCTTTCTCCAGGCGATTTCAAAACTCCCCGCCTGTGGCGGGTCAGACAGCTGAAATCGCTAATCTTTCGCTTCGCCAAGATTTATTCGCAAAAAACCTTTTAATGACCGCTCAAAGGAATTCTTATTCGGGCAACAGCCTATTCCACACGGCCCTTTCGGAGCTCACCCTCGATGGGTGTCCCACTGCGGGAGCCTATTTCGCCATGAGACAAAGGGGTTCACTATAAATTCGGTAAACGCCAGAGGTCGAGGGGGTTGACAGAAGAGGTTGGGAAGGTTATATTACGAGAGGAGCAAAGGGTTTGTTCTGTGAAAACCATTCAGATAGAGGTGCTGTATCCATATGGCAGAAATTCATGATCGGCTCATGCGAGGAGTGCGTTACGTGCAAAGATCCTCACTCATACTGCAAATTCAGGGATGGGTGCGTTGCATGGGAATTACGTCGGGAGAAGAAGATAGCTCAAGGCAAAAGACAGAATCAACACCTCTAGGCAATACCAGGAATACCTATATGTCAAATAAGGGCGGTTATAACCCAAAACTTAAGAGGTTTCCGATTTAGGTATCATGCAAGAGATATCACTACTCATTGCACTGAGTGCGGGGGTATTCACCTTTTTTTCTCCTTGTATATTGCCCCTTATACCGTCATATATCTCTTTTATAACGGGATGTTCTGTCAATGAACTGTTGGATGAAGACATGCAAAAGACAAAAGGCGAGTGCCTCAGGAATACGTTTTTGCAGACACTCATTTTCGTCGTGGGGTTTGGATTGGTTTTCACTGCCCTGGGAGCGTCGGCGACTTATCTCGGCAGTTTCTTTTTCGACAATAAGAAGACAATCGCATTGGTCGGCGGCATAATCGTTATTGTTTTTGGAATACATCTAACGGGAATCTTCAAAATAAAGTATCTGGAATATGAAAAGAGAGTCCAACTGAAATATAAACCAACTAACCTTTTCGGTTCCCTGGTTGTAGGTATGGCGTTTGCCATCGGGTGGACCCCGTGCATTGGTCCCATATTAGGGGGGATGTTAACGTACGCTGCAATGCAGGAGACCGTGTATCAAGGGATGTTGCTTTTGGGTGTGTACTCACTCGGACTCGGAATTCCATTTGTCATAACGGGTTTATGTATAGGCACATTTTTCAATTATTTTCGAAAAGTTGCGAAATATTCGAAGGTAATATCTGTAGCAAGTGGTTCATTGCTCATTGTGGTGGGTATTCTTATTATGACTGACAACCTGGGGATAATCCAGGGAATCTTTAAGGGCTAGTTTAAGGGGGGAGGATATATGCCGATCTATGAATACCGATGTAAGAAATGCAACCATGTCTTTGAAGAACTTCAAAAGATGAATGAAGGCAATGAAAATCTGGTCTGCCCCGCCTGCGGGGAACCGCGGCCTGAAAAATTATTGTCTTGCTGCAACTCCATAGGAAGCGGAGAGAGTTCATCATTTGGGTCTATGCCAGCATCTCCATCGTGTGCGTCTAGAGGATTTTCGTGAGGCTAGGAGTAGGAACCGTGGTCTGCGGTTGTCTTGAGCTCTTGGGGGATAAAAAGCTACCACATTTTATCCCCCCTTTTTTGTTCGAGATGCAGGCTTATTAGGCGACCCTCATATTCCTCAACATCCTCGCACCTTCAATTTTCCGATGCATCCGAGCTGCCCGACTCCCTGACTCACAGGACTTTCCTGACTTTTTAGTGCAACCCCTTTATCCCTTCGCTCACTGCTTCCGCAGCGACCCTTTCGGGGCTCGCAGGTGGGGAATACTTTCCCCTTCCGGCCTCTAACGGGCTGGCTTTCCCCTTCCTGCTCACCTTCGATGGGTACCCCGCTGCTGCAGCAAATGTCGCTAAGAGACAAAGGGGTTCACTTGAAAAATGGCAGATTGCACTGAAGTCATACTATAACAAAC
This sequence comes from Pseudomonadota bacterium, assembly GCA_043818015.1. Lineage (GTDB taxonomy): Bacteria > Desulfobacterota > UBA8473 > UBA8473 > UBA8473 > JBDRGH01. The sequence continues at coordinate 3,204 of JBDRGH010000565.1, read as the reverse complement.
ATACTTCCTAAAAAGAGTCAGGAACCCCCGGGGTGATTATCGTGGCCAAAGCAGTCAGAATGACAAGGATTAAGCGAAACAAGCCAGGATAAGTTACAGGTGTGGAAGGTATAATAAGTTGACATTAAGATGAAGATGGCTTAGATTTGTTTCGAGGAAGCTAGTACTGAGAGATAATCAAAACGTAGATAGAAAGGTAAGAAATATGTTTATTGATAAGAAAATCGGCGTCATTGGATCAGGTAATATGGCGGAAGCCATTGTTAAAGGGGTTATACGGGCAGGCATAGTTCCTCCGGAGAATATAGTATCGTCGGACATTCTCGAGGAGCGAAGGAAAGTATTCAGGGATTCATACCATGTCACCACAACTGATGCTAACGTTGAGGTCGTATCTCAAGCGGGAATTATTATCCTCGCAACAAAACCCCAGACTATTGAGTCCGTGCTAAAAGAGATTGGTGACGTTGTCGATACGTCTAAGCTCATAATCTCAATTGCCGCAGGAGTAAGATTGAAGTACATTGAAGGCAAGCTGAAGTCTGGTAGCCGGGTTGTCAGGGTCATGCCGAATACACCAGCTTTGATTGGCGAGGGGGCTGCGGCTATTTCACCGGGATCACGTGCTACAGAAGACGACCTGGATGTTGTTAAGAAGATATTCGATGCTATTGGTACGACAGTGGTGATTGAAGAGGAATACATGGACGCGGTAACGGGGCTTAGTGGGAGTGGTCCGGCCTATGTCTTTTTGGTCGTTGATGCCCTGATAGATGCTGGAGTAAAAGTTGGATTGCGTAGAGACACCGCTCGGACTTTGGCGGTACAAACGGTCTTTGGATCGGCAAAGATGCTCCTTGAGACCGGGGAACATCCAGCGAAACTGAAAGACAAGGTTACGTCTCCGGGAGGTACAACTATTGCCGGTCTCCATGTCATGGAGGCGGGTAATGTGAGGGCAATTATAATGGATGCCGTTGAAGCTGCCACCCATCGGTCAAAAGTCCTCGGGCAGATGTCCTAGAACATTAATATCTGATTGCCCAACTGGAACAAACCGAATGTCCAGAGATGCCATCCTCATTGAGGATAAATCGCTTAACGGAAAGACCGGTGTTTTCCGGGACAGGATAGAGGCCGGAGATCTCTTGGCCAACCTGCTCGGCATATACGAGGATTCTTCGGCTCTCGTGCTGGCTATTCCTTCCGGTGGTGTCCCGGTCGGGCTCACAATGAGTCGAAACCTCAACCTCCCTTTTGACCTCATCCCAGTTCGCAAAATTCCGATTCCTGGGAATACAGAGGCCGGGTTCGGAGCCCTGACTTTAGAAGGAGACAGGTTTCTCAATAAGTCCCTGGTGAGTCAATTGGGACTTACAGATGAAGAGATAGAAGAACTGAGTCTTCCAGTAAGAGAGGAACTTACAAGGAGAAATCGGGTCTTTCGCCAAGATAGGCCTTTTCCGAATATGCACGACAGAAGAGTTATTGTGGTGGATGACGGGTTGGCCTCGGGATATACCATGTTGGCCACTGTTCACATGGTTAAGAGAAGGGGGGCGAGCTACATTGTAGTAGCCGTCCCGACGGCTCCGATGGGGTCCATCCGACGCATTGCTCCCAGTGTGGATGAGATTTACTGTCTCAATGTTCGGGAGACCCCATTCTTTGCTGTTGCCGATGCTTACAGGCTCTGGTACGACTTGACTGAAGAAGACGTGATTAGTTTATTATGAAAAATTCCCTTTTCCGCTTCGAAGCACAGGTTTTTTGACCCGCCTCTGGCGGATTCCCCAAAAATCCTGTCCACCTGTCTGCGTGCAACGCACAGGTAGATGTTCACTCCAAAGGAAATTTTTCATTTTTCAGGATGGACTAACTAGTCTATTAGAGAGATGAACTGCCATGCTTTTGAAGCTCTTTTTGGCTTTCACATTAGTTCCGTTCTTGGAACTCTACCTACTGATAAAAATCGGGACCCATTTGGGGGTTCTCCCTACTATCCTTATTGTTATTGTAACAGGTTTTTGGGGTGCTTATCTAGCAAGGCTGCAAGGTCTGAAGACGCTGACCCGGGTAAGGGAACTCTTACGTTGTGGGGTAATGCCGGCAGAGGAGATGCTCGATGCAATGCTCATCTTTGCCGCTGGAGTCGTCTTATTGACCCCGGGGTTCCTTACAGACCTAGCGGGGATAATGATTCTAATACCAAAAACAAGGCTACGCTTTAAGTGCTGGCTCCGATATAAGTTCGACCAGTGGCTTACAGAAACGAGGCAGGTTATTCATTGAAAGTGCCTGGAATGCCAAAGTCTCACAGGGCGGGAGAGAAGAAACTGATCCTTGCCTCCTCTTCACCAAGAAGACGGGACTTACTGAAACAGATCGGGCTTCGGTTTGAAGTCATGCCGAGCAAGGTGGAGGAGAGTATTAAGAGCGGTGAGGATCCTGTGGAGCACGTGTTGCGCTTAGCCGAAGAAAAAGCACTGGATGTCGGGAGTAATGGAAAGGATTCGTCGATAATAGCAGCCGATACCATTGTTTTGCTAAATGGAGAGATCCTAGGGAAACCTGCCACGGAAGAGGAAGCCTATCAGATGCTCCGCAAGCTGAGCGGTAAAGAACACCGCGTGATAACGGGCTTCTGTGTATTTAATACCAATACGAAGGAATGTACCAGGCAATCCGTGGAGACAACCGTGGTGATTAAAGAGCTCTCTGAGAGAGAAATTAACGGTTATGTCAAAACGAAAGAGCCATTTGACAAGGCGGGGGGTTACGCGATACAGGGCATAGGCTCCTTCATGGTCAAGGAGATAAGAGGTTCATACACCAATGTGGTTGGGCTCCCAATCTGTGAACTGGTCGAGGTTTTGCAACGGTTAGGGGCAATAGACATCTTTGATGGTGTCAGTTGAGCATTTTTGATGTCGGGATTACGATATGTCTCAAGTCGCTGACAACCTGTTATTTGTAAAAGAGAGGATTGAAAAGGCCGCCCTGAAAGCTGGCAGAGACCCTTCCGAGATTAAACTCATGGCGGTTTCAAAGACGGTAGGAATTGAAAAGGTAAAAGAGGCTGTATCCGCAGGAGTGACTATTTTGGGCGAGAATTACGTCCAGGAGGCAAGGAAAAAGATAGAAGCAATAGGCCATCAAGTCCAGTGGCACATGATTGGTCATTTGCAGACCAATAAGGTAAAA
>JBDRGH010000564.1:0-2775 GCA_043818015.1 Pseudomonadota bacterium | reverse complement strand
AGGATCTCCAATCATTCCGGTAAAGTCGCCGATCAAGAATATCACATGATGCCCGAGATCCTGAAATTGTTTCAATTTTTGAATGACTACAGTGTGACCTAAATGGAGATCAGGGGCAGTAGGATCAAAACCAGCTTTTACTCTCAGAGGGGTTCCCTTTTTTTTGGAATCGTCCAGTTTCCTGGCCAGTTCGTCCTCGATGATTATTTCGACAGTTCCCCTCTTTATGATTTTCAATTGTTGTTCTATATTCATTGTGAGTCCCTTTTCACTACCTAGTCAATCCTCGTGCGCCTCAATAAGACTTTTGAAGCATTATAGAAGCATTTGAACTAGGTCAGACCCATTGTTAACCTCTTAATACCATCACTCTTACCAGTTTGTGGATCAATATCTATTATCACCGCATTAAGTTTGATATCTCTTTTTGCTACTTCAAATTTTTGAGGTCTTCGAGTCAAGAAACGTTCTATCATCATTTCCTTTTTCATTCCAATTACAGAATCCATAGCGCCGGTCATACCTACATCAGTAATATATGCCGTTCCTTGTGGCAAGATTCTTTCGTCTGCTGTTTGAATATGGGTGTGCGTTCCGATGACTGCACTAATTTTTCCATCAAGAAACCAGCCCATTGAGACCTTTTCAGAAGTAGCTTCTGCGTGAATGTCCATAAGAATGACTTTCGTTTCCGCCTTTAATTTATTCACTTCCTCGACAGCAACTTTAAAAGGGCAGTCTACGCTGTTCATAAATACCCTACCCAAGATGTTTACAACCCCTATCTTTTGTCCTCGTGGAGTCTGAGCAATAACACTGCCAGTACCGGGATTTTCTGTAGGGTAATTAGCTGGACGGAGGAGGTGTCTCTCTTCATTGAAGCTAGCGATAATCTCTTTCTTATCCCATATATGGTTCCCTGATGTTAGCAAATCTATACCGTTATCCAGTAATTCCCTGACAACGTTTGGCGTAACACCGAAACCACCTGCTGCATTTTCCGCATTAGCAACCACAAAGTCCACTTTGTGAGAATCCCTGATATTCTCTATAAGGCTGCAAACAGCGAGTCTGCCCGGCTTACCAACTATATCTCCAACGAACAAAACCCTCAAAAAACCCCCACTCGTTATCTCGCGTATTCAATAGCCCTGGTTTCTCTGATTACTGTGATTTTTATCTGTCCCGGATAACTCAATTCGTTCTCTATCTTTTTTGCTATATCCCTTGCTAACACAAGCGAGTTTTCATCTGATACTACTGTACTTTCTACAATAACTCTCACTTCTCGTCCAGCCTGAACAGCATATGATTTGTTAACTCCTAAGAGAGAGTTCGCTATTCTTTCCAAGTCTTCAAGACGCTTAACATAAGTCTCCAGCATTTCCCTTCGGGCACCTGGTCTAGCTGCTGATAAGGTATCCGCGGCTTGTACTAAAACTGCCAAAACAGAGTGAGCAACTTCGTCATTGTGATGAGCTGCTACAGCATGCACAATCTCATTGGACTCTCCATACTTCTTCGCCAAATTTGCACCAATAATTGCATGAGACCCTTCTACCTCGTGATCTACGGCTTTACCGATATCGTGAAGAAGCCCAGCTCTCTTTGCTTCTTTAACACCAAGTCTCAGTTCAGAGGCAAGGATACCGCAGATAAATGCAACTTCCAGAGAGTGTTTGAACACATTTTGAGCAAAACTGGTTCGAAATTTAAGCCTCCCTATCAGTTTTATCAATTCCGGGTGAATACCATGAACTCCAACATCGAAGGCAGCTTGCTCTCCTGCCTCGCGAATGGTTGTTTCCATTTCTTCCTGAACTTTTCCAACAATCTCTTCTATCCTGGAAGGATGAATCCTTCCATCGGTTATCAGCCGTTCCAAAGATATTTTAGCAATCTCCCTTCTCACGGGGTTATAACCCGAGAGTATAACTGCTTCAGGCGTATCATCAATGATTAGGTCCACCCCAGTCGCTGCTTCGATCGCACGAATATTTCTTCCCTCTCTCCCTATAATTCGTCCTTTCATCTCATCATTCGGAAGGTTCACTACAGAAACCGTTTTTTCAGTAATGCATTCAGCAGCATACCTCTCAATTGCGAGGGAAATGATGTCTTTTGCTGTTTTGTCTGCTGTTTCCCTGGTCTCGTCCTCAATCCTCTTAATCCTTTTAGCCCCTTCATGTTTTGCATCATCCTCCATGAGCTCCATCAGACGTTTCTTAGCTTCTTCAGATGTCATCTCTGCTATCTTTTCTAATTGCTCCGTTTGCTCCTTGATCAACGTAGCATATTTCCTTTCGTGCTGTACAATTTCTCTCTCCACTTGGACGAGATTCTTTTCTCTTTTAGAGATATTAATCTCTTTCTGGTCAAGGAGGTCTACTTTCTTATCAAGGTGTTCTTCTTTCTGTATCAATCTTCTTTCCGATTTTTGGAGTTCAGCCCTTCTTTCCTTGGTTTCTTTTTCGAATTCTGCCTTGGCCTGGTAAAGATGATCTTTAGCCTGCAGCATGGCCTCTTTTTTTATGTTCTTAGCCTCTTTGTTCGCCTCTTCGTATATATTCTTTGCAGCATTTTCTGAGCGTCTTATGCTACTCCTAGCGGACTGCTTGCTGAGGATAAAGCCAATCAAAATACCAAGACCCCACGTTAATAAAAAGAATATAATCAATTGCATAGACATTGCCACTTTATGTAACACCTCCTTATATGTTTCTATGTTCGAGGATCGAGGCATCCAACAGGAGATAATTACCCAGTATCAGATGT
>JBDRGH010000563.1:0-2095 GCA_043818015.1 Pseudomonadota bacterium | reverse complement strand
AAGTGGAAGGACGATTACCAGGGCGATTAGGGAGACGTTAAAGCCTCTGGGAATCAAGTTCCACGAAGAGTATGTTTCTCCTGCGGCCATCGATGCCACATCACAGGTAATGAATGCGAGAAGGGCAAAAGCAAATTATGTTATCTTGGGGGGGAGTGCCGGAACGGCAATCTGCTTCCTGAGGGATGCGAGAAAAATAGGTTACAAACCCCGATTCATAGGAACACTCTTCTCAAATAGTGAAGCGATTATAGAGACAGCCGGAAAAGCCGCTGAGGACTATATCTGCGATAATCCTTTTGCTCTATGGGGCGATAAAAGCAAAGGGGTACAAGAATTGATGAGGATCACCGAAAGATATCTTCCGGGGAAACGTCAGACAGTTGACTATACGGTAGGTTGGGTCAAGAGTCTGGTCCTTGCCGAGGGAATGAAGAGGGCGGGGGAAAGTTTGGATAGTGAAAGCCTCGTTGAAGGGATCGAAAGCATGAAAAACTTTGATACTGGAGGTCTCTCAGGCCTCCTTACCTATGGCGCTAATGATCATAAGGGCGGGGACTATACAAGGTTTCTGAAGGCAGATCTGAAAAAGAAGACTTTTATTCCTATTACCGAATGGAGAAAATCCGCTGATTAATCATAGGACCGCTGCCATGATTGACAGTGGACAAGCGAAATTCAGCATGATAGAGGCTATGGTAGCGATGGCCAAGTGTTTCGCTTCAGATACGGCCATGCACGTTACTACCGAAGCGGTGCAGATTCACGGTGGATATGGATACATGGAAGACTATCCGGTGGAACGACTTATGAGGGACGCAAAAGGAGCTCAGATCGCCGATGGAACGCATGAGATTCAGAGAGTAGTGATTTCGAGGTACGTGATATCTTGGAAAGGAGGTGGAATTGTTCTTTCAATTAATGAAAGGCAACCCTGTACCACGGTTATAGACCAGTCATTACCTCAACTAAGATCTGTTGAGTGTTAGGTCCTAGATATACAAATGCAAGGAGGAAGGAAGAATGGATATTAATGTCTTGGGAATCTGTGGGAGCCCGATTAAAGGGGGGAATACCGAAACTTTTTTGAGAGAGGCCATGAAGGCTATAGAAGGCATGGACTCTGTTAAGACAGAAATGATTTCCGTGGTGGGGAAAAATATAAGTGACTGTAAGCATTGTAACTGGTGTTTGAGAAAACAGGAGGAGGGGAAATTTTGCGCTATCCAGGATGATATGGTTGATATCTTCCCCAAAGTTCTCAATTCGGATGTACTGCTGCTGGCCTCTCCTGCCTATGTGTGCAGGGTTTCCGGGTACCTTGCAACGTTAATGGACAGGCTTCGGGCTTGTGCTTTTGGGAACGTGTATGAAGGCAAACTGAAAGATAAGGTAGGTGGGGCTTTCGCAGTTGGCTGGATGAGGCACGGAGGTATAGAGACCACTTTACTCAGTATTGACTACCTCTTCTTTGGCTTTGAGATGATACCTGCATGTGTGCATCATCCGGGGGTAATTTTTGGAGCAGGAGGGACATCCAGCTTTGGGGGCAGGGGAGAATTTGATCCTAAAGATAAGCTCGGTATACTGAAAGACGAATACGGACTGAATGGAGCCAGGGCACTTGCAAAGCGGACTGTGGAGCTGGCTAGAATAATAAAGGCAGGTAAACAGGCCTTAGGGATGTAATTGTGCAATGATAGTCCATGGATCATGGTCTTGACAGGCTAGCTGCAATCCTTGACTATAAGGGCCGACCATAATATCTGGTATCTTCTACTCTGCAGAAAAGATGCTCTTGGCACTACTGCTGATTAAACAAGGAGGAACAATTATGAAAGGCATAAGAAGTGTTCTCGTTGCGGCAGTCATTTTGATTGTTTTAATAGCTCTACCGATCTCCGCAAGTTACGCAAAATCAGTAAGAGGGGTTACGGACACCACAATTACTGTGGGGGGCATTTGGGATTTTACTGGTCCTGCTGTAACTATCATGACGCCTGTAGCAAATGGCTCTAGAACTTACCTTAGACACGTAAATGATCAGGGTGGAGTTAATGGTAGGGAGATCAAATATATCTTGGAGGATGATCGT
>JBDRGH010000562.1:0-3262 GCA_043818015.1 Pseudomonadota bacterium | reverse complement strand
CCATACAGACCCGTTTCAGGCAGACCTATCCATCCATCCCTGCGTTCCGGTTGTCCGCTACTCGTTCATCCCGTATCGAAGACCGCCCTGAAATGATGATCCAGTGGAAACGCCGATGATACGTGTACCTGCCATCGCCGGGCATGATAAGAAACAGTTGCTCCCATGGCCCTTCTCTTCTATCAGAGGGTGCGGCTTCTTGCCCTTTCCCGAGCGGATTTCCATGCCAGCACTTGACTTTCAATGCAATGTCTATCACAAGAGATAACTATTGTCAATTCGAAAACCCTCTGGCGGAATACGCCATGTAAGCAAGTCGACGACAATGTATTTTATCAAGATAAAGGAAGGGGGAGATGTGTGTTGCTGATTTCGCAGAGGATCAAGCGAAGTGAAAGCGGTGAATTGAGCCTGGCCGGGGTGCAGAAAAGAAAACGTATTCTTCACTCTCTCAGAGCGATATTTGAACGATCGGATGGGTGGAAGCTGCAATTTTTGGGGATCGGAATAGTCAAGGTTTGAACAAATGCCGTTCATTGTTTGCAGTCGAAGAAAACAAGTACTTCGATCCAGATTTCGGAAGCAGATTTAGCAGACACACTTGATTAATGGACCGGTGCAATCTAGGTGGAATCGGTGCCCTATCTGACGGAATTCACAATTCGTGGCACCAAAAGAACTGATATCAAGCTTGCCAACAAGGTAACCACCACCATAACGGTTATGGTTGTGCGCCGTACCTGACGATTCTCTTTATTCGCTGTCTCAAGGGAAATGCCAATACGGACAACCCCAATTTTTTCCGGTACGCCCTTGGAGGAGTCTTCTTCTGTTATGCCAAACATTACCTCCTCCCCGGATACTGTCGATTTCCGTCGGACTATGATGGGAGCAGCGATATCATAGGCGGGTGTCTTCCCTTCGTCCGCCGTTAACAGTTGAATGAGAACACTGTCTGTCCTGAGAGCTCTCTCAGCCACCGCTTGGGCAACGGCAATGGAAACACCATTGATATGGTGCGGAAGAACTGGCGTATTGGCAAGTACGTTGTTCTTACTGTCGTAGATAATGACGTAGGCAACATCGGGTTCCCGTTGGAATCCCTCAATGATACTGTCAAGCATCTCGGGGTCTTTTTTAAGAACCCCATACCCGCCTAGAGAAGCAGTTGTGCGCGCCAGAGCAATCCCTTTTTCCGCGTATAACGACCTCGACTGCTCAGTCTGTATGCGGATGAACAAAAAACCTGACACATAAGTGGTTGATAGAATGGCTAGGCATATGTATGACCTAATCCGGAAATGCCTTCCGAACGTAGGCTTCAGCCGCAACACTTGTTTGAACAAACTGGAACGGATTCCTTTGGTCGACCAGATACGTTCTCTTGCTACAAGTTGAACTGTTGGAATAGATTCACCTGCTTGAGGAACCTGCACGCGGTGAACATCTTCTAATAACTCTGAGAGGCTTTGATACCTATCCTTCCTCTCTTTTGCCATAGCTCGGGCCACAAGATTGCTCACATTTGTCGGCACATCCGGATTAAGGTTCCTAATATCAGGGGGATCTTCATAAATAATCTTGTGGAGAAGGGCGGGAGCACTGTCGGCATCGAAAGGAGTACTTCCTGCGAGAATCTCATAGAAAACGACTCCCAATGACCAGATATCCGTGCGAAGGTCTACGGGTTTGGCATTTGCCTGCTCAGGAGACATATAATCAATAGTGCCAATAATAGCCTCTGCGTCTGTGAGTTTCGTGCCCCCAGCCACCTTGGCAAGACCGAAATCCATCACCTTCACTCTGCCCATGCTGTCAATCATGATGTTGGAGGGTTTTATGTCTCGATGAACGACATCCTTCTCATGGGCAAATTGAAGCGCCTCTGCCGCTTGGGCAATTATCTCTATCGCACGCTCCACATCCAGAAAGCCTTCTTCCTTTAAAAGATCCTCAAGCGTCTTTCCCTTGATATACTCCATACTAAAGAAATGAACACCGTCTTCCTCGCCAATATCATAAATCTGAGATATGTGCGGGTGATTGAGGCGAGCAATGGAATGCGCTTCTCTCTCGAATCTCTTGACAAATGAAGGGTCGGAGCTAAAGGCAGGCGGAAGAATCTTCAGGGCAACAACACGATTCAGCGAAATCTGGCGGGCCTTATAGACCACACCCATCCCGCCACGACCGAGCAGCCGCTCAATCTCATAGTTACCCAGTGTCGTTCCAGCGAGATTGTAAATGTCCATTTATTCTTTGAATGTGAGCGCTAATGGAAACATCACAGAACTACTTGGGATTGAATTAATAGAGTATACCAGAAAGCAGATGGATTTTCACGGAATGGACATAGAAATCAGGGGTGAAGTTTTCTCTCAGAAAGAGTGGTATTCTTCACTCAGATAGAGTCAAGCTTTCACCCAAATATTCTTGACCCGTGAAAAGTCGAAAAGTGTAGAATATGCATCATATTCTTCACTACCGCCAACCCCGATTTGAAAATCCTTCCCCGCCAGAAACGGCATAGGTACCATACTGGGCATCCGCTTGCACAGAGGGGTACAGGGATTGCGATTAAGAGGGACCTGGCTCGGATCGGCCTGACCTTGTTCAAAAGTTCTAAACCGTCAAGATGGAAGAGTGGTCGAACACTCCGAAATGGGTGGAAGCATCTGTTCGGAAGGTTGAGACTTTTCACACAATGCCCAAATAATGTCCAAAAATAAAGGATTTCTCAGCTTCCCATCGAGTAGCAGTAAGTTCCAAAATCGTCCAAGAAGGGTATCCTAAAATTTGCGCGCTTCAGTTCTGCCACTCTCGATGCTTTGCTTTCTCCATGACAAGTTCGATGAAGGCATCGATGCGGGTCAGGGTCTGGCCCTCATTAAAGCTGGAGGGATCGACCATATCGCTTTCGAGCAGCAGAGAGGGGACGCCGAGTTCTTCCTCGAGCGTGTTCTTGATTTCGATCTGATTCACATATAAGGCACGACACGTGGGCGTATACGACAAGACCACCCCATCGAGATGATAGTCGACCACGGCGCGGACGACCGATGCGACCATTCCGTTCATACCCCAGCGTTGGGGCTGACGTGTGTCTTCGTTTATGCTCGTTGATGCCGAACCATATTGCGTATCGATGACAACAACTCCTCCATGCTCTTCGAAGTAGTTGATGAGGCCCAGATTGTACCAGAAAGGGATGCCGCTCCATGCGAGCCGGAAATGCTCGGGATTCACTATGCCGATATTATTC
>JBDRGH010000561.1:0-6526 GCA_043818015.1 Pseudomonadota bacterium | reverse complement strand
GTCACGCGGGAGCCCTTACCTCATTTAGTTGAACACTTGGTGACCAAAAGACTTAAGGAGTTAGTGAATAATGTGTGAAGCGAATGCATACTTAGAACGAGATGGGAAGGAAGAACTGATCCTAGAGAATGTGGACATCGTAGAGCCACAGGGTAGTAAGGTATTCATCAGGAATATCTTTGGGGAGCAGAAACTACTGAACAGCAAAATAAAAAAAATCTCCCTAATCGATCATAGGATAGTCCTAGAAGAGATAGCCTAGGACGAAACCCCGAAAAGGTTTCTCCTTTTCCTTGAGAATGTCATTTCCCCCTTCGAAGCAGGCCTACGAAGATTTGAATCCAAGCTCACCGTAATTGCCACCGGGGCTTGAATCCCGAGGTCACCGGGAAGACCCTTCATCTTGGAAATCCCGTTGCAAGCAAAGATTGGCAGGATTTGCTGCTTAGGAACCCTCCCCTGTATACTGTTAAGGGAAATCTTCCGACCTCGACCACGGTGAACAACATGAAGAGTATGAAAGAAGAGTTGATGTTGATCTACCAAGAGCTGTACGATTCTTTTGGGCCGAGGAAATGGTGGCCTGGTGATACCTCTTTTGAGGTAATTGTGGGAGCAATACTCACACAGAACACTTCGTGGGCAAATGTGGAAAAGGCCATTGACAGACTGAAGAAGGGTGAACTCCTCGATCCGGAGGGACTGTATCGCATCGAGGAACCTATGCTGGCAGAAGCTATTAGGCCATCGGGGTACTACAATGTAAAGGCGAGAAGACTAAAGAAATTTGTGGATTTCCTATTTGAGGAATACGGAGGCGATCTCTCGCTCATGCTTTCTGAGGACGTAGAGCCGCTGAGGGAGAAGCTACTCGGTATCAATGGCATCGGTCCGGAGACGGCTGATAGTATCCTCCTCTACGCCGGAGGGAAACTAATCTTCGTGGTAGATGCCTATACCAAAAGGGTCTTTTCACGTCATAATTTTGTCCCGGTTACGACCACATACCATGAGATCCAAGACCTATTCATGAAGAACCTACCCGAGGATGTGGAACTCTACAATGAGTACCATGCCTTGATAGTCTACTTGGGCAAAAACCTCTGCAAACGAAAGCCAAACTGTCCGGATTGTCCGATTTTTTCGCCTGATTTTTTCCGGACTCACTTCCATGATTCACCCTTTTTCATCGACCAAAACCGCTTCAACTCCACCCGCATCTTCACTACTATCCCGCTTCCATTCCTGCCCCTGATGTAGTCTCTCTTTTACCGGCTGATCAATCCGAGAATCGTGCCGAGCTTTCCCTGTTGACATCTCACATAAATACGTGATACACGTGTTTATGTAATCTTTGTAGGAGGAGCACACCTATGGACAGACAGAACGTAACGTTGTCTTTGCCTAAGTCATTATTGAAGAAGGCTAAAATAATCGCCGCAAGCAGAGACAAATCCCTGAGTGAATTCTTGCGAGAATCCCTTGAGGAGAAAGTCAGAGAGGCCAATGGTTATAAGAAGGCAAGAGAGAGGCAATTGAAGATTCTCAACGAAGGCCTTGATCTAGGGACAAAAGGACATATTACAACCACAAGGGAAGAGCTTCATGGCAGGCGATAAGGTATTTCTCGATACTAATATCATCGTTTATGCGTATGATGTGAGCGCAGGAGAAAAGCACAAAACAGCAAAGAAGGTCTTTGTTGACTTGTGGGATTCAGGACTGGGAATCATCAGCACGCAGGTACTCCAGGAATTCTTCGTTAACGTCACCCAAAAGATACCAAAACCATTAGACAAAATCTTAGCCAGAGATATTGTGAGCGATCTTTCAAAATGGGATGTTGTGATCAACGATGGGGAATCTATTTTGGGGGCGGTAGATATTCTTTTAAGGTATGGATATTCCTTCTGGGATTCACTAATCATTGAGGCGGCCATAAGAAGCGGTGTAGGGATATTGTTCTCCGAAGACCTGTCTCACGGACAGATAATTGATGGGGTGACCATCGAGAATCCTTTTAAAACTAGGTAATTAATCGGTGATAAGTGATATATGAGGGTGTGATCCCTTATACCAAACCAAGTGCGTTGGCCACTGTCTATCGATCCGATCCTAATCACCGGATGGATTGGAGAATACGGGGGAAACAATAAAATTATTCTCGGCATCCGCTCCATATCGCGTAGCAAGGCATGGAGGGACACTGTTAGGGAAGCTAGGAATACCGCTTGTAAGGCTCCGAAGAGTTACCGTGTGTTCCTTTATTTTGGTGGGATACGTGTGAAACGTGCTATCGCAAGATGGAGATCAAAGGCAAAGGCCTCTGGAAAACGATGAGAGGGGATAGCAGTCTGAATATTTCGCATGGCTTGTTACTGCACCCACTCACAAATGGACGGTGAAGACGCAACCCAAGAGATTTTCCCAAAGACCTTTGAGTACCGGCACAACTTTAACAACTGCAGGACCCTCCGCAAGACTCATCCCTCGACAGATTGGAGGCAATGGTATACCCTGATCCCCTATCGGTCTCGGTGAAATCTACTTTAACGGGTTCGACTTGTTTCAATAACTCCTTGCTTATCATGAAGGTGTTACCATTCTTGACGACAATTTCATCATCTTCTCGAGGTTCATCCAGAACCATAGCCAGAGCGGGCCCTGATCAGCCCCCTTCGTGCAGCATTATCCTTATCGAAGGGGACTCTTCTCTGTCCTTGAAATATTCTTTCATCATGTCACCTGCTTTATCCGATACCTCGAACATCTTTCCCTCCTCTTGGTGATTTTTTCTTCACTTTGACGTTTCATAGATAACTTATACATTAAATTCATATTGTCAAATAAATTCTGAAAATAAGCTATGAAAAACACAGGAACTTACCGAACAGCGCCGCATCCGTGCAGGAGTTTCCCTAGTTTCTCCGGACGTATTTTCATGATACTATGATTTCACCGATAGTCTGCTATTTTTTGAGTGAACCCCCTTTATCCCTTCGCTCACAGCTTCCGCAGTGACCCTTTCGGGGCTCGGCGGTGGGGAATCCTTGCCCCTTCCAGCCTCTAGCGGACTGGCTTTCCCCCTCCTGCTCACCGTCGATGGGATACCCCACTGCTACAGCAAATTTCGCCCAGAGATAAAGGCGTTCACTAAAAGCTCAGGAAACTCCAGAGATCTTTCTTATTGACAAATGGTCCTTTTCTGCTAACGTTGAGAGAGGGTTCGGCTTGGTAGAATCAACTCTCCAGGAACCGATTCCATGAGAATCGTCGCGGAAATAGGCAAAAGGAGATACATCTTGGTATTTCGTTGGTGGCGTAATCATAAACCTATGGATGCCGCTGACACCATGGACCGAAGAGGCCGCACCAGCCTGGCGTTTTCCAGGAGTAACCATGAAATTGCATCATGTCGCCGTAGTTTGTAGTTCAGAGGAAAATGCGGATCGATTCTACGGGGAGATCCTCGGATTAAGAAAGATCAAAACCTCGACACTTAACAAGGACCTGGCAGAACGGTTATTCGGGGTTGCCTCTGAACCTCAGATGATCCTCTATGAAAACGAAGACTTTGCCATTGAGGTTTTTGTCACACCCTTGGACCCCGGGAAATTCACCCCTTTTACCCACCTTTGCCTCGCAGTGGAAGACAGAGGAGAATTTTTGGGCAGGTGTCAGAAAGCGGGGTTGGCAGTACAGCAGATTCCCAAGGGAGATTCGCTGCTCGGTTTCGTTCAGGATTACGACGGAAATCTGCTTGAGATCAAGGCACTGCCCAGCTCGTCGAGGTAGTTAGATCAGGGACGGCGGGGTTACCACCTTGGTACAAGTCTCTTTGGTACTTCGACCAGTCGGTCAGGTATCCCGGGCTATTTTTAGTTTATAGATCCAAAGCCCTGCCAGGAGGGCAAGGCCTGCAGTAAAGAAGAGAGTTCGAAAACCCACCCATTCCCCGATATACCCGAGGAAGATGGACCCCACAAATGCTCCGGCATCGATCCCCCCCGTGAAGACGCCGGTGATCTTCCCACGAATACTGATAGGCTGGTTGCGGATCGCTAGCGAGTTCAGGCATGGGAAGAGGAAACCGTGGCCACAGCCGGACATAAGACCCGAAAGGACGAGTACAATGGTTCCTCCGAGGAACATCAACATCAGAAGGCCACTACCCGTCAAAATCAAGGCATAGGGAATGATTCGGTCTTCTCCGATCCTATCGGCAAGTCTACCTCCGAGAAGCCTCGTTATAACGGCTGCTGAAGAATAGGAGATATAGTAAAGGGAGACAAATGCTATAAGTCGCTCCCTTGCAAAGGGGGAGACAAAACTACCAGCGGCCGCCAGACCGACACCGAAAAGCACTGCCAGCAACACAATGCGTAAAACCCTTTTCTCAACCAGTACCGAGAAGAAGGAGCGTGACTCATTGGATACCGACACATAAGACTCGGGAATTGGGAGACGGATCAAGAGACCAATGCTGGCCATTCCGGCCGCGCTAAGAAAGAAGACAGAAAAACCAAACGCCCGGATTATCGTCTCTGCAATGGCAGGACCGACAGCCAGTCCCACGAGCCCTGTGACACCAAACATCCCAAGGCCCTCATTTAGTCGCCCTTCAGGAACGATGTCAGCGATGTACGTGAACGCAGATGTGAAACAGATGGCCAATCCAACACCGTGCACTAACCTCACCAGAATGAGGGGAAGGTAAAAGCTCGACAGATCCCCTCGAAATAGGAGATACGCGAGGGGCAGGAGGGCCATTATAATACACCCGATGGTGTAGCTTCTCTGCCGCCCTATCCTGTCAACCATTTCAGATATCCAAGGACGAGAGAGGACAGAAGACAAGACGAAGACTCCCATGATGATTCCTATGTCTGACTTGGAGCCCCCATGGTCAGTAATGAAGAGGGGGAAGAGGAAAAAGCCTGCGAAACTCGACACGGTAAACAGGTTGGCACTGCCCATCATAATAAATTGAGTCTTGGGGGCCATATCTTTCATGGTGAGAAAGGCATACTTTCCATATTTTGTTGTTCCTCTCTGTAATTTCAGTGCAGTCCAAGCAAAATCCTGGAAAATCATACCACCTTTCTTGACGCAATGGTATCTTTTTGTTACCCTATAACGATAAGGCAACTGTCAATGAGAGCACTTCGCGGCTATTGCCATCATATCCCGCAGCGAGGCATGGTGCTACCGCCATTTTTCTACCTCGATGATGCTCCACAGAGAACTTCGGGTTCCCTGCGAAAAAAAGGAGGCGAAAACTCAGTAGGTGTCTTTTTCGATGAAACGTCAGACCCCGCTCGAGGCAGAGCAGATACGGAACTTTCAAGCCAAGGTCTATGATTACTATAGAGCCCACGCCAGAAGACTTACGTGGAGAGAGACGAACGATCCGTACAAAATCCTCATCTCAGAGATCATGCTCCAGCAAACGCAGGTAGCCAGAGTTATCGAAAAATATGAGCAGTTTGTTCGCACGTTTCCAGATGTTGAATCCCTGGAGCGAGCGCCATTGCGCGACGTCCTTGGTGTGTGGCAGGGACTCGGTTATAACCGTCGGGCTCTCGCACTGAAAAGATTGGCAAAGACGGCGGTTGCGGAGCATGAAGGCAAGATTCCATCGAGCATAGATTCTTTAATGGCATTGCCGGGGATCGGCAGAACTACCGCCCATGCGATTTGTGCCTTTGCCTTTAACCAACCAACGGTATTTATAGAGACCAATATACGCACCGTTTTTATTCATCATTTTTTCAGAAAGAGAAGCAATGTAAACGATACCGAAATTCTTCCACTCGTGGCGCAAACCGTCGATTCCCAAAACCCGCGAACGTGGTATTACGCTCTGATGGATTACGGGGCCGCCTTGAAGAAGACGCATACCAACCCCAGCAGAAATAGTGCCCACTATCAGAAACAGGGGCCGTTTCAAGGTTCCAACAGACAGATTAGAGGCGTGATTCTTCAAACACTACTGAAAAAATCCAGGGTGTCTCAGGTATTTCTCATGAGAGCGACTACTTTTCCCGAAGAGTCAGTGAGACAGAATCTCAAACAGTTGGAAAAAGAGGGACTTATCGTAAAGAAAGGAAGATATATTTCGATAGCCTAGACGGGTTGATGCCGTGATTTCTTCACCCCTGCCCGTTAAGTCTGAAGGGATCTCGCCACTTTTTGCTGTGAAGGTTTAAGGATTTGCCCAAAGACCAAAAATATGGTAAGATGATTCGAAGCAGTTGACATGAAAAGCCTGTGGCAAGAAATTCACTTCAAATACGAATTGATTGTTAAAGGGGTTGAGGCATTTGCAAGGGATTCGAACAAACTGACCGGCTAACAGAATGAATAACTGGGTCAAGGGTATGGAGTTCAGGACGGATATTACCAACAAGTTAATGGAGACAGTAAAGAGGAGGAGGACTGTCCTCATATTAACCCATAATAACCCTGATCCTGATTCCATTGCTGCCGCCATGGCCCTAAAACATATCCTCTTCAAAACCAAAAG
>JBDRGH010000560.1:0-2703 GCA_043818015.1 Pseudomonadota bacterium | reverse complement strand
GTGCTTATAAAACCAAACATCGGCTCTATAGAAGTCGATGTTACGCCGGGCGGATTTGTTACTAATCCTTTGGCTGTAAGAGCTATGATCGATATATTATGTGAGCATGGAGTAAGCAAAGACCGGCATATTTCCGGCCTGGGTAGCCTGGTTGATGCGGTACACGCGAGCGGAGCCAAGATCGCATTGCAGCTAGCCACTATGGGACTGAGAGACCTTTCAGAGGTTAGCGGCAGTGGGGCTGCGGACATGCATTTAGGCTGGAAACCGATTCATAATTACTCACTTGAAGAAATTCGGGGAATAGTGGCTGCCTTTGGGGCAGCAGCGACGAGGACGAAAGAGGCCGGCTTTGATGCCATAGAGCTTCACGGCTCGGCTGTGAGCCTGCTTCACCAGTTCATCTCGCCTTACAGCAATAGGCGCAACGATGAATACGGGGGCAGTTTTGAAAACAGGATGAAGTTTCCTCTGGAGGTTATGGCTGTGGTGCGGGAGAAAGTCGGCCCTGAATTTGTGCTGGGCTGGCGCATACCCCATGACGAGATTGTGGAGGGCGGCCTTTCGTTGGCGGATACCAGGGAAGTCGCCCGGGAGCTAGAGAAAGCAGGAACCGACTATGTTCGTGTGGCCGTTGGAGTGACGCCGCCGCGGGGCAGCCCTGACTCTCAGCGGACCAGCAGTCCCGATCCTGAAGGCCGGCTTTTGCCACTGACTGCGAACATGAGGAAAGCTGTGACGGTGCCGGTGATAGCCAACGGAGGGATCACCTCCTATGAAATCGCCAACCAGGTGCTCCAGGAAGCAAAGGCAGACTTGGTGGCCTTGGGCACAGCCCTGCTGCGCGATCCTGACTGGCTGAGCCATTCGCCTCACTATGCGCAGATATTTCCGGGATTTGCCTATTGCCCTGAGTGCAGCCGGACAGTCTAACTGACTCGGAACGGGGCTGTGGGTCGCAGCTATAAGCCAAGTCAAGTAATCGTCAAAGAAGGGAAGTTACGCGTATCCTGACATATTAGAAAGCTTCATCAAAAAAGGCCCCCATCAGAATATTCTATTCGTAACGGGGGCCTTATAAAATATTTAGATGTAGATAATAGAAGTTATTGAGATAGCATTTCCACAAACCCCTCCACATGAGCTAGCATCTGCTCTGGGGAATTGTTTTCCTGGTTCATACAGTCCCCATCTAAACTGAGAAGGGGAACCCCGACTTGGGCTAAGGTATCTTTGAGGATACGAACTCCTCCACGGCTATAACGACAACCAAAGTGGGAAAAATGAATTGCACCCTGTACCTGGTAATCTTGAGCCAAACTCCGAGCTTGATGTGCCCTCCTCTCTATAGCTCCCACCGTATAGCTTTGACACATCTTTCGAGCAAGACCTCGCAAGGGGTCTGCCTCATCAATCTCTTCCCAATAGATATGGGAAAGGTCTTCCATCACTATATGGGCACAATACTCTCTTTCTAATACTTGAAATATCTCAGAACGCCCAGGTGGGTAAGCATATATCCAGAGTAACCTGATCTTCTCCTCCCTCCCTAGATTCTCGTCTTCACTCAGGGCCAAGATCTCTTCGTAGAAACGCTTGGTGAATTCCAGAATACTCTCCCCACCCGCGAGCTGATCAACCATCAATAGAAAGTCTCCACATCTCCTTCCTGGGAGGGGGGTGGGAATCTTCTTGCGCAATTCATTAATCTTCACCTGGTATCTCATCGTGTGATTTCTGTATTTCACCAGCTCTCGCAACCTGTCGATGTCGAAGGGCGTAGAAGTAACGTGACTCAATTTATTCACTACCTCTTTGAGTTGTCCCTCCACATAGCTTACTGAATCTTCACTGTACTCGAAGGGGATTTCCACCAATACGTACTCTCGTCCAAAGTATTGACTTAAGTGTTCAAAGAATCTCATCCCATTCTCACAGAAATCCGTAGAGCCTATTAAGAGTTGCGGGGTAGGAAACCCACCCTCCAGAGCCGCCCCCAGGGGTGCTCTCTGAACAGAACAACTATCAGAACTGAAAAATTGTTCCTCGGTTCTTTTTAGGATATTCTCGGTATGTCCCATAATGGAGAGAACAGTACCCACCATTTCAGTATAGATGGGCAGAGCCCCAAAGGCAGAGATTATCTCGGCAGGAAAGGTGCATCTGGTCCAAACAAGTGGTACTTCACCTTCCATTTGTCGTCGCCCTATCTTAGCCGCTTCCCAAAGAAGAAGATTCTTGGCATAGGGTTTAGCCTTAGCCTTTGTTTCCATCATCTCTTCGAATCCAAGGTACATCTCTTTTATGTCCATAGCCTTCCCCTCTTAATATTCCAACATCTCAATAAAAGCCTCCACCCTGGTTTTGATCTGTCCGTAGCTACCCATGGTACAGTCTCCCTCTAAATGCAAGACAGGAATGTTTTGCTTCTCCAATTCCTTTCTGAGCAGGGGATACGTCATTAACTCCGGGTCACAAAATTTGATAGTGTGATAGACGACCCCGTGAATACGGTATTCCTCAATTATCTGTTTGATAGCCTGATATCTCCTCTCCACGCCCTTCATTCTGGAACAAGGAGGCCGATTCAGGTATCTGCGGGCAATAGCCTCAACGGGGTCGCCTTCTTCTTGTACCATTCCTTCCAGGCTTCTTATGCCAGTGCATAGATCTTCTGCTACTACTCTTGCCCCACTGTCTTCT
>JBDRGH010000559.1:0-2296 GCA_043818015.1 Pseudomonadota bacterium | reverse complement strand
CCATGCTTCCATCCAGGATAGGAAGTATAGACCTATTCCGTGGGCAGTAGTCAGGGACACGTGGAAGAACCTCGAACGCACCACATACCGAAGCTTCATGTACCCGACCTGTACGACTTCGCTTGCCTACCAACTCAAGGGCAGGCTCCGGCAACGGGACGGTGGACGGCAGATAAGCCTCGTTGACGCGAAGGGAGTTCCAATCTGGATAGCCTTCCTGTTTGGCATGGACACCCCGGATGACCTCAACCAGCTCCTCTCCATGCAGTTAGGGGGCCTGTGGGTTGAGGAAGCTGCCCCTGCCATGCAGGAGGAAATCGGCAAGGGCATCTCCGAGGAAGTCTGGACGCTCGGCATTACCTCCCTTCGTCATCCCCTGATGACCGACAAGGCTGTGGAGTTCCTGAAGGAGTGGGGGGATGTGAAGCGGATGACCCCCGATGTTGTGAAGGAAGGCTTGCTGCTCGGAGCCCTTACCCGTACCCCTTACGGTGACTTTGTTCCCCGGAACCGTCGGGCCCAGATCACCATGAACTACCCCTCCGAGGATCACTGGACCTGGGTGAGATTCTACGAGGAGCCTGACCCATCCTCCCGGGCGTTGTTTAGAATCCCTCGCGGAGAGAACGAGAACATCGACAACCAGTACCGTGAAAACATGATGAGATCACTGAAGGGTAGACAGGATCTCCTTGACAGGCTGGTAATCGGACGCCCTGCCCACGTGCAGTTAGGAGTGGCAGTCACGCCTGAATACCACGACCAGCTAAACGGGGGTCCATGGCACCGATCGGACAGGAACCTTGATCCTATGCCGAACCTCCCTGTGTTCCGCTTCTGGGATGGCGATCTCCACCCGGCACCTTATGATAAGGATACGGAAGTATTGACGAAATGGAATGGGTGGAAGTTGATTAAGGATGTCAAGTTCGGAGAAAAACTGATCACCTTAAATCCAGATTCTAGGTATATTGAGGAAGCTACTGTTATTGACACTGTCGCCCGAATGCATACTGGAAATATGTATCACTGGAAAGGACAAAATTATGACTTGTTTGTAACTGACGATCATTCAGTTCCGTATATTACAAGAAAAGGAATAATTAACCCATTCAAAAAGGCAAGAGACTTTAAGGGTCGTATTACAATGCTGAAGAGCGGTAGGTGGAATGGCACCTTTAGTGCTGAGATCGGACTTGCGACTGGAAATGAACCTAATGGCGGAAGATACGTCTACTTGCCTGAGTATTGTTCCCCGAGAAAATACTTTAAACGATACCCTCCTGTGAAAATTCCTATGGATGTTTATTGTGCATTCATGGGGCTATATCTGTCAGAAGGTAGTTGTTCCAAATACAAGAAGAGAAAGACAGATTTAGAGCCTGATCACTACGAGACAGCTATCTGGCAAAAGAAACGGAACCGTAAGATGGAACAAGTTTTACTTAGAACTCCGTTTCACTGGACTTGGGTAGGAAATGGGTGGAAGTGTCATTCTGTTCAGCTATATACCTATTTATCGAAGTTTGGGAGATCCCATGAAAAATTTATATCCCACGTAATTAAAGACGCCACTGTTGAGTTTTTAGAGATATTCACCGAGTACTATATGATGGGAGATGGAACAGGGGGGAGGAGGATTTACACGAATTCAAAGGGCATAGTAGATGGTTTTCAAGAGATTGCGTTGAAAATTGGTAAAAGAGCGACATTTAGAATAGGCAGAGATGCTGGGAAAGAAGTAGTCATTAAGGGGGTAAAAACAAAAATAAAGAGACCGCAATATGTAATCGACTTCGCAAATGTCTCAAAGACTCTTACTATCAATAACCCCAAAGTCGTTCGTGTTGTTGATGAACCAGTTTATTGTGTGATGGTAAACAAGAATCATATCATCTACGTCCGAAGAAATGGAAAGCCTATGTGGGGAGGAAACTGTGTGTTCGCACAAATCACGCCACGGGGAAAATTCATGGTGCTTGACACGCTCCGGGCTCCCACTACTGGGGAGGGTATGAAACAGTTCATTGACAGCCAGGTGAAGCCAATACTCGTTAACCGTTATTCCAAGATAAGGATGTGGAGAGATTTGGGTGATCCTACACTCAATGACCGGGACCCATCCGATTCGAATAAGACCGCCGCTCAGATGATCGAGAGGGAGTTGAACACTCAGTATGAGGGCGGAGTGCTTCGTTGGGGTCCGAGAAAGGAGGCGTTGAAGGAACTCTTGACCCGCACCCTTTCGGATGGGGAGCCGATGTTCGTGGTAAGTAAGCATGAAAAGATTTTGCAT
>JBDRGH010000558.1:0-3140 GCA_043818015.1 Pseudomonadota bacterium | reverse complement strand
GCACGGAAGATTGGTGGCTATTATCATATCAGGAGGGGCGAAAAATTTATCAAGGTATGGATCTCTCTCCTCCGCAACCGCACACCCGAGAAAACACCGGTGAAAAGCACAGACGTCTCTGGATAACCCCGCTTCCTCGGCTATCTGCATATAACGCCCTGATAGCTGTTTCGCTGCTAGCAGCATTGGCAGGTGTTCGAGATAGAGTACCGGTGCCTCCACCGCATTAAAGATCTCTCTCGGTACCAGTCCATAAGACCAGATTACCGGTCTCCCCTCCTCTTTGGCCGCCTTTACACGTCCATAATATGCTTTAATGGCCTTGCTTATCTCTAATGTTGTCTGTAAACTCTTCCGCCCCGGGACAGTTACCTTCGTCGACACACTGTACCTCCTAACGTCGGTATCTTAAACAACTATCTGGTTCAGATAAAAGATCCGTTCGACAGGGAACAAAGCTCTTCCAGGGAAATTTCGGTATACAGTGAACCGAGGTCGTCAAGGGTATGGGCGTCACTGTTCTTTAATAAACGCAGGTTGTATTTCTTGGAAATTTCTTCAATTTTTTCCTTATCGATCTGACGGTCGTGGAGGGCGTTTCCTATCTCTATGCCCTGGAGCAGATTGGGATCATAGTTAAATCCGTCATCCCCTGGGTACGGGTAACTTGGATGCGGCAGGAACCTAAAGATGGAACCATCGGGAAGAAATAACTCTACCATTTCTGCCCATCCCATTTCCCGTATAGCTATCTCCCACCCGGGAATTATCAGTATGTGACCGTCAAGGTTGTCCTCCACAAGCTTCTTCACCCGAAATCCGTAGTCTTTATCGTCGTGTTCCGTAATGGCTATCCCATCCAAACCTTGATCTTTAACCCTGTCAACGATCTTTTTTACCAGATCAATACTGGGATGAGCAATCAATCCCGTAGCTTCCATACAATGGGTGTGTAAGTCCAGTTTCAATGGATCCCCTCATGCCAAGATTTGAATGACACTCATAAACTGAGTCAGATGATACTTATAATAAACTGTATAAAATTTGTCAAGTTCAGATTGACGTCCTTGGATCGTAATTAAGACTTTTTTTACACAGGGCGGTTCAAAGGATACTATCCGCATAACAATAGACGGATCTACTTGGAAAAGGGACCACACAAGGAGACGCTCCACATGCCTCCGCGTTCAGCAGTAAAAGAAAACTTTGGAGAATCGAGGGGGTGCCTCATTTGAGGTCACCGATTCCCGATAACTGGTTATTAGTCGGCACACATCAGCGCAGTGTCCCTACGTAGCACGTGGTAAGCTGCCTCTCTTTTACGTGGGGTAACGTATAATCGGGGAGCAGCATCGGAGAGACTCGATCTGTCTCAATACCCGCCTCTTCAAGCTCCCTGTGGTAGGCACGCACGTGATCGAGGGTAAGCCTGCCCAAATCTGGCCTTGATTTGGCATAAATAGCGGCGTTTTTCCCGGCAATTCTTCCAAACACCAGGATGTCAAGAAGGGAATTACCCATCAGGCGATTTTCTCCGTGGGCGCCACCCCCGACCTCACCGGCCACAAAGAGCCCAGGCAACGTCGTTTCACCTGTGCTCTTGTATTCCAATCCTCCATTTTGATAATGAAGGGTTGGATAGATCAACATGGGTTCTTTTGAAATATCGATCCCGAAGCGCTTGTAGAGGATAAACTTGCCAGGGAATTCCTTCTCAACTGTACCTTGGCCGGATAGGATATCGATCATAGGTGAGTCGAGCCAAACCCCTAATTTGCCGGTCGGGGTTGGAACTGCTTTGCCTCTTTCGACACATTCTTTGATAACGGCTGCCGATTCTACATCTCGCGGTTCTCTTTCGTTTACGAACTGTTCACCGTCGATGTTCAGCAAATTCGCCCCGGCTCCACGGAACTTTTCGGTGATGAGGATTCCTTCGGCCTGTTCGGGGTAAACCACCCCTGTGGGGTGGTACTGAACCGTATGAAGGAAACAGAGCCCCACGCCCGCGCGGTAGCCAATCACGATACCGTCAGCGGTGGCCCCATAGTGATTGGTGGTCATGAAATTCTGTATGTGGAGCCGTCCGCTGCCACCGGTCGCCATGACAACTACCTTGGCCTTCACGACGAAGTATTCTTCTGTCTCCATGTTATAGAACAATGCACCGACACATTCCCCCCGTTCGTTGAGGACGAGCTCCGCCGCGGGAGAGAATTCCAGGACGGCGATATCATGGGAGCGGTTCCGCGCTTCATCGCGGATCGTACGCATGATCTCGGCCCCTGTAATATCCGCCGCATAGTGCATTCGTTTCCTACATGTTCCGCCTCCATGGAGTGTCTTTAATGTTCCATCCGGAAACTTGGAAAAATTGCAACCCAGCCTTTCCAACCACAGGATAACATCGGGTGCCTCAGTGACAAGGCTAGCAACGAGGTCTGGATTATTCTTAAAGTGGCCACCCCCCATAACGTCCAGGTAATGATAGTACGGAGAATCCTTCCAACCCTTGGTTGCAGCTTGAATGCCTCCCTCAGCCATCATAGTGTTCGCATCTCCGTGGCGAAGCTTGGTAGCAATGATCGCCTTTGCCCCCTGTTCTTGGGCGAGAAGGGCCGCCGAGGTTCCTGCTCCACCTCCTCCGATCACCAGAACATCAGTTTCGTAGTCAATCTGAGAGAGATCAACCAGATCAGGATCGACCCTACTTCTTGATTCAAGCATGTCCACCATTTCATGAGCTATTCGGTACCCCTTATTGGGGCCAATCTTGATCTCCCTTCGCCCTTCCTCCTTAAAGTCAGGATGGTAGTCGAGTATTTTCTGGCGTTCCTCCAAGGAGAGAAAGGGAACTTCCTCGTTCCTCTTCTTCCTCGCGACTCTCTCAGGCCTGGTCTTTTCTACAATCTTAATCAGTTCTTTTAACTCCTTTGGGTATGGCATATCCGTACCTTCCTGTGGTTCAATTCACCTTTAGTTCACGCTGAAAGATTCACTTTTCCCCTACCTAGAACTGGCTTTTTGACCCGCCAGAGGTGGGTGTCTCAAAAGGCCTCCTCCTATTTGGTCAACAGCACATTTTTCATTTTCAGGGCGGACTATTTATGAAAGTTTAACCAGAATACCCCGTCCTGTGG
>JBDRGH010000557.1:0-3073 GCA_043818015.1 Pseudomonadota bacterium | reverse complement strand
ATTACTTGGTATTTCTATTCCTTTCCCTGTTATCGGCTAAAGAAAGTACCTGTATATATATAAACATATGTTTTGTCAAGCAAAATTCTCCATCCACCTTCTACCGCAACAAATACCTCTTTGACCGAGGCCCCGAAGTCCCTTCAAGAATGGCTAGCTGTTGGCACGTGTGACGATTCCTAGGAACTCCCTCTATCGTTCCACTATATATATACCAAACAAGATTCCAAGTCAAATCTTTAAAGGACAATCTTTAAAGGACAAAAACTCTTGACAGTGAAAAGCCTGTATGTTAATGAATAGTCATTCATAATTGAAACCCGATTGTCGCCAAGCTGCATTGATAAGTCGGTCTCTTTTGTAAGGGGGGATCCAATCGGTAGGAATCGGTCAATGACAATGAGTTTGTGG
This sequence comes from Pseudomonadota bacterium, assembly GCA_043818015.1. GTDB lineage: Bacteria > Desulfobacterota > UBA8473 > UBA8473 > UBA8473 > JBDRGH01. The sequence continues at coordinate 2,662 of JBDRGH010000557.1, read as the reverse complement.
GTGGCCATTGGTTAATGAGAGCTATTAGAATTCTTATGAGAGGGGGTGCACAATGGATTTTTCTTTCACACGTCAACAAGAGATGTTAACAAAGATGGTACGGGAGTTTGCCGAAAAGGAACTTGCTCCCAATGCCTTGAGTCTCGATGAAAAGGGAGAATTCCCCTATGACATAATTAAGAAAATGGCACAACTCGGCCTGGTGGGTATCGTCTCCCCGAAGGAATATGGGGGAACAGAGATGGGACACGTAGCCCGGATGATAGCCATCGAAGAGGTATCGAGAATATACCCTCCGGTAGGGTTCTTTTTTCAGGCCGGCCAATTGGGGATCTATATGTTTCAGTCATTCGGGACCGATGAGCAAAAAAACAAATATCTTACACCCTTGTGCAAAGCAGAAAAGGTGTCCTGCACAGCCGTAACTGAACAAACGGGTGGATCAGATCCTTCGGCCATGCAAACAACGGCTGAGTTAGTCGGGGACGAATACGTTATAAACGGACGAAAGGTGTTCATTACCTTGGGCGGCGTTGCCGATATCTGTTGCTTTGTCGCGAAGACAGGTGATAAATTTAGTGCTTTCTTTGTAGAAAAGGGGACCCCCGGTTACGAGATAGGCAGGAGAGAACACCATTCAGGAATGCGGTGCATACCGGTCAATGAGTTGATCTTTACCAATTGCAAGATTCCTAAATCAAACCTCATAGGGCAGGAAGGCCGAGGTTTGGTAGGAGCCTTAACCGTTATTGCAGGCATCGGAAGAACGGGAGCTGCGGGTATTGCCCTCGGTGCCGCACGGGGGTCTTACGAAGCAGCTGTAAAATTCGCAAAAGAAAGAGAGCTCTATGGTAAGCCGATTATCAACCTGCAGGGGTTACAGTTCATGCTGGCAGATATGAACGTGGAAATCGAAGCAGCAAAGTGGCTCTGCTACAATGCGGAATGGTTACTTGATCAGGGAAAGAGTACAAGGGAAATCAGTAGTGAGATAGCCCGGGCTAAAGTGTTTAGCTGCGAAGTGGCAATAAGGACCAATATAAAGGCAATTCAGGTATTGGGAGGATATGGTACTACCCCCGAATACCATGTCGTCAGGCGCTTGAGAGATAGCATTGAGTTGCTAGCGGCTGGCGGTACTCAAGAGATCATGAGGCTAACTATTGGAAGGAGTATTATGGCCTGAGGCCATTGTGGTGAGGTAGTGTCATGCCGGTAAATATATGCGTCTGTATTAAACAGGTCCCCGATCCAGAGTATTTTTCGAAAATTACTATAGATCCCGTTAAACAGACGATACGACGGGAGGGAATCCCGACGATCATGAATCCTCTGGATAAGCACGCCTTGGAAGAAGGGTTGAGGATCAAAGAAAGGTTCTCTGGTACGGTAATTGCGGTAAGTATGGGCCCCCCAAATGCGCGGGAGGTACTAGAAGAGGCCCTGGCGATGGGAACAGATGACGCAGTTCTTTTGTCTGATATCAGATTTGCCGGGGCGGACACCCTTGCAACAGCCTACCCGTTAGCAGGTGCTATAAAAAAATTGGGGAACTTTGATTTGATCCTCTGTGGGAATGAGACAGTGGATGGTGCAACCGGCCAGGTGGGACCGCAGCTTGCTGAACTCCTCGATATCCCTCACATAACCTTTGTTAGTCAGGTAGAGTGGCCTTCTGAAAGGACCCTGATTGCTAAGAGGACCCTTGAACGGGGTCACATGAAATTACAGGTTAACCTACCAGTTTTACTGTCCGTCGTGAGAGGGATCAATGAGCCAAGGCTGCCGACGGTTCTCGGGATAATGAAGGCAACCGAGAAAGAGATCAAGTGCTTTAATGCCAAAGATATTGGCGTCTCTGCAGGCACCATCGGACTCGATGGATCACCCACCCGGGTAACGGACGTGTTTGAGCACGAGTCAAAACGAAGAGGTGAGATACTAGAAGGCCTACCTGAGGATGTCATCAGAAGAGCAATAAAACGGCTTCATGAATTGAAAGCAATCTAATGAAACTTCATCTCCCTCGTCTGTGATTTTTAGAAAAAGCGTGCAGGTAACAGTATTTCTGAACGGTGAGTCATCGTCAGTCGACGTTTTACTCCCTAGATTCTGCGTCCGGCAGTTCTCTATACGGACAATTCACAACCAAAAATTCACAGCGCCTAACCGTAACGTATGGCTGAAGGCTGAGTTCTTATCATTTGTCGAGTCTTCGCCTTCTCTCAATCTCTCGTACGGAAGGCCTGTAGGAGTAATAATATGGAAAAAGCTAATCCAATCTGGGTATGGACGGAACAGAGAAACAACAGGCTCATGGATGTCTCCATTGAACTCTTAGGAAAGGGGCTGGAGCTAGCCGAGAGATTGCAGACAAAATTACAGGCGATACTGATTGGTGATCAGACAACAGAACTGGCCGATGAATTGATAGCTTTTGGTGCAGATACGGTCTATACTGTGGAAGATTCGAGGCTTCGAGCGTATCAAAGTGATATCTATCCGAATATCGTAGCAGACCTCATTAAGGAATACAGTCCAGAGATTGTATTAATAGGAGCCACCAATATCGGAATGGATTTAGCCCCAAGGGTTGCAGCTAAAGTTAAGACCGGGCTGACCGCCCACTGCGTCGATCTCTATATCGATGAAGATGGCGAAG
>JBDRGH010000556.1:0-3819 GCA_043818015.1 Pseudomonadota bacterium | reverse complement strand
ATGGGCGGGCCGAAGACATTTACGCGCGAAAACCAGAAGTCGGCGTAAGCGAAATAGAACGGCAATTGAACGCAATACGATATCTTAAACCCTTACTCGGTAATGTAAAGGAAATTGACGTAAGCAGGCCTTTGGAGATGGCAGATGAGGAGGTCAGAATAACAGTGCTCCATCATCTGCACGACCGTCTTCAGAAGAATAGCCGAGCCTGTCGGGTGACAAAAAGATAGACATCTTTTCGTTGACAATTGTTATGTTTCCAGGAGAAGAACTAAACCGCTGCGCGTTAGATCTGGAGCCCTGTAGTGGTGGTAAATAATGATTGACAATTCCGCTCATATTGATATTTTACCGCCAAATTTATGGGGAATCCTCTGATTGAAACCCCATAGATGCATCGAAACTCCATAGTATAATGCATGCCTTCCTCGCGCAGTGGCTTAGTTCTTCATGCGTCAATCCAAAATTGTTTTAAGTGCTTTGAATATATTTGCATTCTTCCTTTTAACAACTTCGGATTGACGCTTATTCGCACTACCCTATTTCCTTCTTCTGGTTCACATTGTTTTTACTATAACTGAGGAGATTTAATAACCCGGCACTTTCTGAGCGCAACCACATGTCCTGGGGAAATTCGTGTGGTAAAGGGCTGATCAATCAATTGAAGAGGGATAAAAGAACGGTTTTGATGAGGGAAATTGGCCTTTAAAATGGCATTTAAAATAGATCAGGGAATAGTCATCCACCTACCCACTTATGAGGCGCATCAATTGGAAGATGCAGGAGGGGATAGGGTGGTTATTCCAATTGGATTATTTTCAGGATTGATTTGGGAATGCAAGGGGGTTTGAGTTTTTCTTTGAGAGTAGGGTCCTTAGCGTAGAGGAGCTTTCTGAGCTGGGCAGTGATTCTGACAATAAAAGATAAGGCTCGTTTAACAAGGAGGACAATGGCGGCCAGTTGGGCAAGGATATTGGCTCTTGGTGCATTAAGGACTCTGGGTTTATCGAGGATTTTGAGATCTTCTTTCATGGTGCTGTTGGAACGTTCTGAAGCTGGTCGCATCTTTTTGAAGGTATGATAACGTTTGGTTCCTCTGGGAATCGCATTGACCAACCGAGGATGCTCTTTGAGATACATGTGCCGCGCATATCCGGTCTGGTTATGGATATGAGGACACGAAGCGATATTGTAGCGGGATTGGAGGTCTTCTAAGGCTTTATGCTTGAGTTTGATACACTGCTTGTAGCAACAAAAAGTGAGACGCTGGTGTTTTTTGTCGAACCCATTGGGTCTGGCAAGGAGGCCACATGGTGCGAAGGGCCAGCCCTTTTGGTCATAGCCTCTGCTAAGGAGGGCATGTTTGGATAGATCTTCGTTGCGGGGATTATAATCGATAATAGGGATGGAACCTTTGCCTCGGATGTAGTCGTAGTTTTTGATGATATCATATTTGGCATCGCCGACATCGATACAGACATGACACCGATGATGATTATGGATTTGTTCTTTGTTGCAGATAAGCTGACTCCCCTCCTCTGCGTTACCGGCGATATTGGTGACGGCAACAGGCAATTCGATCTTGAGGTGAAGTTCCACGGATGTTGATAGGACGAGATTATAGCCGAAGATCTTTTCTATTTTATCTGGGTTTTTGGGATCTCGACGCACTCCGATTCTGGCATCGGTATCCTTTGGGAGCTTTGGGCAGCGGATGATGATGGAGCCATCATCGAGGTTAATATCAAAGACATTGGATCGAATGGTTTGGATGCATAGATGCTGTTTGGCGAGTTCCTCCTCTACGGCGAAGAGTATGGCGGTGTTTCTCTGTTCATCGGTGAGCTTCCCTTCTGCAAAGGCAAGCCTAAAGGTGAAGAGTTCAATTTTAGGTTTCTTAACGTTCTCAGGGAAACGTGTACTGGGGCATTCGGTATAGACACGGACTTCGGAGCCGAGGTTATTGGTTGAGAGGTTATTGAGGCGATAGAGTATGCGGTTTCTGACCTTGCCGATGACGTCTTCAACGGTGATGCATGAGCAACCATTGCAGAAATAAGTACAGCCTTTATATCTTGCCCACGTGGGGTATAGGGTACCGTCATGGGTAAGGATTTTAAAGGTGATCATCTCCAGTTTGTGGAAGATATCAACAAGGATATGAAAGATCTCATTGTAGAGTGTTTCTCGAAGGCGGATACGAAAGTTGGAGAAGGTGGCCTCACAGGGGATATGATCCATGGATATGCCGGCGTAAGTCCTATAAGCCCTGCCCCTGTCTTTATCGTGAAGTAAGGGAAGGAACTGCTCATATGCTGATAGCCATCGATGTATCTAAAGAGATCCAGGAGGAACAAGGTGGGAGGGTCATAACAGGGAGGCCCATAAGGGGAATAACGATCCGCTACTAAAGACCGTATAAAGGAGAAATCGATCAGGGAGGTCATCATTTTAGGATATCCACCCTGGATTGAACCGTCAGGGAAGATTTGAACGAAGTGTTTTTCAAACTGGTAATGGGAGAGTAACGATTGATTAGGGAAAGGCTTCTGATGGGAGAGAGAAATTTTAAAGTTGATTTTGTTGAGGTTTCTGCTAACATGATTGATGGTGAATTTTTGAAGGTGGTTCACCATTTTCCTCATGATCCGGGTAGAAGTGGCCGCTTCTGTCCGGATTATCTTTTTAGTCTCTCCCTGAAGTCCTTCCTCAATGGATACAAATAAACGTCCTTGATATTTCCATGGAACAAATGATCATGTCCTTTTTTAGAGGTCCCTTTAGTGTGTCCCACACAGATCCAGTTGGCAGCCTTGTAACAGGTGCCTTTAAAGCGTTTTCTTTCCACGAAGGTCTCCAGCAGGAGTAAAGGATGGTTGTATACGTTAAGCCAGTCATCAGCGATTCTTTTGGCACTAAGGGCCAATACCTTGCTGGCCAGATATTTAACGGAGACCCAAGGTAGAATGAGGAACCGGGTGTTATTGGCGATGAAATGGAGGTTTTTTTCTTTGATGGATTTATCCCAGCCAATAAAGGCATCACGGGATTTAACAGACCAGGCGGCAGAGCCCCATCCGAGGCAGGCTACAGGCCTATCCTCTATAAAGGCGATGTATTTGAGATGATTGCCGACAATTTGGCGATAACCGAGATAGTGATGTTGTTGGACGAGGCTATTGTAAAGGGGTTCGAGGTTGGTATTGCGGACCAATTCCAATTTAACCGGAGGGAGTTTAGAGGGTTTTCCGTTTAGGGGAGCTTGATCGATTTGGACGATGGAAATGGAGCGGTTGCGTTTATCATTGTGGGCGCTGACAAGCCTTGGAGGCAGGGTGATAAGGCCCTTTCGGCTCAGGGTTAGTAAGATCTCTCTGCAGGCCATATCCTTTAAGTGGCCATTTGGCTGCCGCCAGTTCCATTCCTGGCAAAGGACCTTAGAAATGTGCTTTCGGCCCTTATTCCAATGTCTGTTGATAGTGGCCTGAATGGGAGGGAGATCAGCCTCGGTGATGGTTCTTTTTCGGATGGTAAGGGGTAACATTCCCATTGTATAGCAGAAAGAATCCCGGGACGCCAGCAAAAAATGCAGGGGGGACAAAATAAATTTTAGGGGCCGGTTGGCGGCTTCAGATGGGGCAGAATTGTGGGTTGAAATGAAAAACCGTGGCTTGAAAATGGGTTGATTTTCAAGGCCCTGGAGTTATTAAATCACCTCGAAACCGGAGGATTTCGCCCGCTACTACTATGAGAACGGGGCGGATGAACTTATTTACATGGATGCCGTGGCCAGCCTTTACGGCAGGAACAGCCTCCTGG
>JBDRGH010000555.1:0-4259 GCA_043818015.1 Pseudomonadota bacterium | reverse complement strand
ATCTCCTCTCCTAATCCCAGCTTTTTGATATAGTTTATCTCTGTATCGAGGTCGTATGGGATGTTCGGGGTATCACTGCCGTATAGAATTCTGTCTTGGAATTCAACGAGGCGCTCAGGGTTTATATGGTGGGGGAAAAATCCACTAAGGATCATGGTAGTATCGGTCCACAGGTTTGCATACTCTCTCATCAAGTCATAGAACTCCTCAAATTCCTCTGCTCCCAAATGTGGCACGATGCATCGTAGGTCGGGATAGCGTTTCAGCACTTTTCTGAATCGTTTGACTCCACATATCTCATTGATATCAAAGTCATAGGATGGCACAGGGGGACCGGTTCCTGCATGGATATTTAGTATCTTATCGTATTCAATGACCTTTTCGTAAATAGGGAACATCCTCTCGTCGTCAGGGGCGATTTTATTCACATGACAGTGTATCTTCAGCCCGTAAAGGTTATAATCCCGAAATGCCGTACGGAGGAGGGCCAACAAATCATCATCTTCAGGATGGACTGTGGCACAGGTTATCAGTTTAGGATACTTCTTGGCGAGATTGTAATTCCATTCATTGAGTGATGAAGACACACCTGCTTTGTGGGAGTAGTTGTATACTACTAGCCTCTCTGCACCTAACTTTATGAGGAGTCTTATTATCTCGTCTGCAGGAATTTTATGTTTAACCGGCCATGCGCACTCATCAAACCACTTCCAGATGGAATGAAAGAGTGGTTCAGGAAAGAGATGTACATGGGAATCGATAAATCTGAATTTTGACATAAGAGACCTTACGCACGATCTTAAAGATATGATCCTTTTCCTGCGGGAACTCTATCTCTATCATGCTGGGTGTGGGGTGTCAATATCTCTGGCTGCTGGAGTTTCCCGAATTTATAGTGAACTCCTTTGTCTCATGGCGAAATTTGCTGGAGCAGTTGGGTACCCATCGAGGGTGAGCAGGAGGGGGAAAGCCAGCCCGAAGAGGCTGGAAGGGGAAAGTATTCCCCACCTGCGAGCCCCGAAAGGGTCACTGCGGAAGCACTGAGCGAAGGGATAAAGGGGTTCACTTAAATAATGCCAGATTACTTGTGAAATCATGACCTTCCGAAAATACCTCGCCAGAAACTCGGGAAACTCCTGCTCTGGTTGTTCTTGATCGGAGAAAAGGAGATTCCGTAGTTTATGCCGTTTGCCATGCCTCCCAGTGTAAGGACGGCAGGGCACACAACTTATTCCTTCAGCTCCGAACTCAACCAACGGTGATTATTTTTAAAGAATTTGTGGAAGAAGGTTCTCCGGCGTATACTCCTTTCGTCAAGATCACTCGATCGTATTCCTTTGCCAACCCTGAATCTTTTATAAATCTAATTATCCTTTCGTCCCAATCGTTACCTTTTCTATCCATCAAGATGGGGTAAACTCCATAAGACAGGGCCAGACGATTGCGCACTTTTTCATCGCTGCTAAAGGATAAAACCCAAGATTCCGGCTTGAACCGAGAAATACGACGAGGCGTGGCACCGCTGCTCGTTGGAGTCAGCACGTAGCGTATGTCCAATGTATGGAGAGCTTCAAGAACGCTCAGGGATATCGTATCCTCTACCGTGGACTTCTTGTGTCCATATTCCCTCTGCCAGCGATCGACGAAATCCCGGGTCGACCCAATGGAACTCCTATAGCGTTCGATGGAGGTGGAGATTCTGGCCATCATCCTTACTGTCTCGACAGGGTATTTTCCGATGGCCGTCTCTTCCGAGAGCATCACGGCATCCGTCCCATCCAAGATGGCATTTGCTACATCTGTAACTTCGGCACGAGTTGGGCGGATATTACTTGTCATTGATTCCAGCATTTGCGTGGCTGTAATCACCGGGCGCCCCGAGAGGTTTGCCTTGTGGATAATCCTTTTTTGAATACCAGGTAAGTCTTGAATCGGTACCTCAACTCCCAGGTCTCCACGGGCAATCATGAGGGCATCAGTTGCCTGTAATATTTCGTCGATATTTTTTACCGCTTGTTGCCGCTCAATTTTTGCAACCACAAACGCCGATTTGCCTTTCTTTCGCGCAAGTTCTTTAACCTTGATGAGATCCGCAGCTTCTTCTACAAATGAGACGGAAAAGGCATCGACCCCTTCTCCCAGACCGAAATGTAATAGATCGATATCATTGGCTGTGATCGCCCGGGCCGATATTCTTGCTCGGGGAAGATTCAATCCCTTATGGGAACCTACTTGCCCACCGATAACAACCTTACATCGCACCTCATCACCCATCACCTCTCGGACCCTCAGCTGGATAAATCCGTCACTGAGATAAATTACACTGCCCCGAGATACGTTCTCTGGCAGTCTCTTGTACTCAACAGGAATAAGTGAAGCTGTCCCGGGGACGTCTCTTGTGGTTAAGGTGACACTCTGACCTTTCTCGAGGGTAAGCGGTTCACGCTCAAGTTTGCCGATGCGAATTTTAGGACCCGGAAGATCAGCCATAATCGCAACGACTCGGTTCAGTTTTGCCGCGGCCTGACGGATACGCTGGATGTTTTCCCTGTGTTCGTCGGGGCTTCCGTGAGCAAAATTGAGCCTCGCCACGTTCATACCGGTCTCAATCAACTTCTTCAGAACGGCTTGTGATCTTGAAGCTGGTCCGATGGTGCAAACGATCTTTGTTTTATGTCTGGGTAGTTTAATGTTCATGGTACCTTCAAAAGTCCAAGTTCTTTGGAAACCCCGTGATTATACCCTAGACCTCGTTTTTCAGAAGTCTCATGGCATGACTTCCTTCTCTTCCCACCAGTTTGAGGAATCTTTTGGTTATTGAATCCTTCAAATGATCTATCTCTTCCATAGAAAGGTCTGCGATGTCAATTTTCCCTGCAGCTGACCTGTGATGGCCTCCCCCGGTTCCCCTTCTCCTAAGGAGCGCCGTTGCAATATTACTTGCCCACTTACTCCTGCTCGAGGTTCTAATGGAAAGGATTAGTTGATTACCAATGGTACCAAAACAGAGAGACCAGCGTATCCTTTCCATTCTAATTAGAAAGTCTGCCATCTCCGAGACTATGTCGGAATTTGCAGCATCTTTTAAATCAGATACGACTACATCTCTGAAGACTACGGCATTGTTTATGCCGGTGGCAAATTTCTGAAAATATTCCTTTGGGACCTTTGAGTGCTCTATCTTGGTTAGTAGGCTGATCGAGACATGGGGAAAGAGCAATTGAAGCCCCTCAAAATCTGCTGGTACGCGGTCCCTCGCCAGATTGTCTATATCTGACTTTATTCCGTAGTATAAGGATGTAGCAATCCTTTTATTAAAAGGGAGATTCAAGGCCATCATATATTCTGTCAGGATTGTGGAAGTACTGCCGTATTTAACTCTGACATCATAGAATTCGGCTTCTCTTGTCCTGACCCGAAGAGGCGCATGGTGGTCTATCACTATGTCGGCCTTCACTTTCTTTGGAAGGGGGTTATTTCCTGCACCTGGTTGACTGTCTATCAAAGCAATCATTTTGTCTTTCGTGAACGTTACGTCCGAAACTGGAGTCATATCTATCTTCAGGTTATTCATCATAGCCCGATTCTCAGCTCTTCCGATAATTCCACCGTAACCGATAATCGATTGAATCCTTTTGGTTTTGAACAGGATATGTTTTAGGGCCATAGCGGCAGCAATGGAATCAGGATCGGGATTATTATGGGTTAATATGAGGGCAGTCCTCCTCCTCTTTACTGTCTCCATTAACTTGTTGGTAATATCCGTCCTGAACTCCATATCCTTGACCCAGTTATTCATTCTGTTGCCCAGTCGGTTTATGCCAGTCCTTTGTAAATGCCTCCAGCTTCTTATCAATCAATTCGTGTTTGAAGTGAATTTCTTGCCACAGGCTTTTCATGTCAACTGCTTCCAATCATCTTACCATATTTTCGGTCTGTGGGCAAATCCTTAAACCTTCACAGCAAAAAGCGGCGAGATCCCTTCAGATGCCTGAGGCAAGAGAGCCAAAGATGATTCTGCCTCTTGAAAGTGATGGCTTAAAGGAAACGAACTGAGTACCCACACGCAATTCTTAACGGGCAGGGGTGAAGAAATCACGGCATCAAGGCAACGGGTCCCCTTCCCGGAGTTTCCCGAGTTTCTGGTGAAGTATTTTTGAAACACCATGATTTCATTAGTAATCTGGCATTATTTAAGTGAACCCCTTTTATCCCTTCGCTCACTGCTTCCGCAGTGACCGTTTCGGGGCTCGCAGGTG
>JBDRGH010000554.1:0-6986 GCA_043818015.1 Pseudomonadota bacterium | reverse complement strand
GGGAAAGCCAGCCGGCTAAAGGCTTTCTTCGCCCCTTCCCGATTTTCCTTCACGGACATAACTTTTTATAAATTAGTTCGTCCTGAAAAATTCCCCTTTCCCGTTCCTCGTAACGAGAGTTTTGAAAAACCCTCCGCCTGTCTGCTATGATGGTGGGTCTCAGCCATCCTCCTTTTTCCTCTTGAGATGACTTGCGTCCACACAGAGATAGCTCGGGGGTGAAGGAGCCTTTGGGTGACTGCGTTATCGGTTCGGTCCGTTTGTTGGTGACCGGGAGCCGTCCAAAACCTCCAAGAGCGCAACCGGCCGTTCGATCAGTACCTCCGCGCCATGTGTCCGAAGCTCTTCAGCCGATCGAAAACCCCACAGTGCCCCCACTGGGAACATACCCGCACGGGCAGCGGTCTGCATGTCGAGGCCGCTATCTCCGAGATAGAGAAATTGTGGTACTGCGATACCGAGGGTCTCAGCTATTTCGAGAGCCCCGGTTGGGTCAGGCTTCGTGGGAATTCCCTCGCGCTGGCCTAAGACTATTTCAAAGTGTTTGCCCGGCAGAAGCTCACGGACACAACGCTTTGTGAAATCGTCAGGCTTATTGGAGAGTATGGCCATCTTCATGTGCCTGGCGGCGACTTCGTCGAGAAGTTCTGGAACACCATTGTAAGGCCTGGTGTTCACGTTCCAATTGCGGCTGTAATTCTCACGAAATGCCGTTACGCAGTCGGCAATGACATCGTCATTCCGTTTTTCGGCAGGCAGCGCCCGCGAGATAAGCACAGTTACCCCCTCACCGATGAAGCAACGATATTTGTCCACCCCATGGAGGGGAAACCCGTATCTTACCAAGACATCGTTTGCCGAGTTAGCGATATCTTCCAGGGTGTCTAGCAGTGTTCCATCGAGGTCGAATAGTACGGCTTGAAAATGCATATACGGGTTCTCATTGGTCGCCTGAATACCATAGTCCTTGACTTCTATTTATATTCATAGGCATCGGCAATAATATAAACGACACCGAGAGATGTTCGGAGGGTCGTCTGGATCTCAGGTTGTGCTAGCAAAGTAGGCTCTCGAAGGCGGCGCCTGTAAAGGGTGCCGCCTTTTCTTACGTACCCCCACTTTTCACTTCTCTAATCCTCCAATTTTGTAAACTTGGCTCCCGTTTTTGTGAGATAAATATGCGAAAACTCTGAATTCTTGGTCGCACCATGCCAGTGTTTCTCGCCTGCGCTGATAAGGATGACGTCACCCGTGGTCACAAACACCTCCTCGTACTCCGTAGCAACAATGCCCTCTCCGGCAGTGACTATCAAAACCTGCTCGCCGTCGTGGGCATGGAACTTGTTTCGTATCCCCTTACCGAAGCTAACGATGCTCAGGTCAAACTCTTTACTCTCAGGGAGAAGAGCTTGTCTGGTCACATCAGGTCCTGTAAACATGGACGTTACGAGAGACCCGAGAGGCACTTTTGGGGCCTCGCTCATCCTGACTATTTTCATCTTTGCCTCCTTAATCCTTAGACTGAGACCCAGGGACTTTTTCTTACCTAACATCAGTCCTGTGTAACTGGGCGCTTGCGGCTCTTCTCCGGCCGCCTCCCCCTTCTCTTTTTGTTTCGGAGTCCCTGTGCGTCCCCTGACGGTTTGAGCCCGCTACCATCCGTTGAGCCGGAACCGAGACCCTGCCCAGTATCGAGACGGGACGGTGAGGTCATTTTTTTCTTCTGGTTCCTCTGCCGCGCCGGTCTCTTCTCTCCCCCGGGGCGTGCCCTCCCCGACGCGGAGTGTGTCTTAGCCCTCTGTTGTCTCCTGAAAACGGGACCGGCCTTGTCTTTTTTAAACCAGTCATCTTCAGGCCAGATCACCGGGATCTCATAACCCAGCATCTTCTCGATAGGCTCGAGGTAATAGATATGTTCTTCGCTGGCGAGTGAAAGGGCCCGCCCGGTCTTGCCTGCTCTGGCGGTCCGGCCGATTCGGTGCACGTAATTTTCCGCATACTGTGGAAGATCATAGTTGATCACGTGGCTGATGTCTTCAACGTGAATGCCCCGTGAGGCTACATCCGTAGCCACCAGGATCTTGACGCGACCGTTCTTGAAATGCTCCATAAGCCTCAGGCGCTTCCGCTGGGGCAGGTCACCCGTGATGCCCTCAGCAGGTAATCCGTTACCCCTCAGTTTTCCGCTCAGCCATTCCACGCCCACTTTGGTATTCATGAAGATGAGAACCCGGGTCCAATTCTCCCTCTCGAGCAACCCCAAAAGCAGGGAGAGTTTTTCGCGCGCCCCGACATGAAAAAGAACCTGTTCGACCCCTTCCACCGCCAGATCTTCAGGCGTAACTGAAATGAACTCGGGCAGGTTCATATAGTCATAGGTGAGTTCCAGTACGCGATATGACAGTGTGGCCGAAAAGAGCAAGGACTGTCTTTTTTCGTAATGGGGCAGTTTGCGCAGGATGTAGCGCATGTCGCGGGTGAAACCGAGGTCGAGGAGCCGGTCAGCCTCATCGATCACAACAATCTTAATACCGTCGGTTTTGAATATGCCCTGCTTAAAGTAATCAATGACCCGTCCGGGGGTGCAGATAACAATGTCCGCGCCCTGACGTAGATCTTCTGCCTGTTTTCGGTAGTCGATGCCTCCCACCACTTGAGCAAGCGTCAAATCCGTATGGCGAATCAGCGTCGCAGCATCCTCGTATATCTGAAGGGCCAATTCCCTCGTGGGAGCAATGATGAGGGCTGAGGGAAATTCGGCTCTCCGTTCAGGGAGAGCAAGGAGCCGAGTCAGGACTGTCACCAAAAAGGCAACGGTTTTTCCTGTCCCCGTCTGGGCCTGACCGGCTACGTCCCGACCGAGTAGTGATAGAGGCAGCACCTCTGCCTGGATGGGCGTGCACAAAACAAAACCGGCATCTCTCAGGCCGGCTTGTACCTGAGGAGGCAGGTCGAAATCTTCCAATCTGGTTTGGGTTAAGAATGTGAAAGGTCCCCGCCGTTCTTTTGAAAGCGGCGATTCAGGTTCATGGGCCATGGGCTTCTTCCTGTTGCGATGGGTTTTAATCGTAGTAATTATCGAACGTCTATCAGAAAATGATCTCTCGCCAGAGAATTACAACTTAGTGATCCGTGACGAGGTCTCCCCTCGGGGTAACTTCAGCCGGTCAAAGAGTTGGTTTCCCACTATACCATCGTTCAACCATCCTAGCCCTGACCTTCTATCTTTTTCTAACTGCTTTCTAGCCGTGTGTCAATAACTTTAATCAGTGATCAAGATTTGACCGTAGATTACTCCATCTTGCGGAGGCGCACCTCGATCCCTTTGGTATCCTTGAGCAAATCCACGATTTTGGATGTATCGGTTTTACCATAGTGATACGGGTAGAGAATCTTCGGTTTGATGGCCTTTGCTGCGTCGGCTACCATCTCCGGCGTCATCGTGTAGGGCAGGTTCATAGGTAAGAATGCTATATCGATACCCTTCAGATTTTTCATTTCCGGGGTGTTTTCCGTATCACCTGCTACATAGACCCTCTTGTCACCAAAGGTGATCACGTATCCGTTTCCCGCACCCTTTGGATGGAAGGGCTGTCCCTCACTGCGCATATGGACGATATTGTACGCAGGAACAGCCTCTATTTTCAATCCCAGAACGGTTTTAACATCCGCGTTATGCATTACGCTCCCACCTTTCACGCGCCCTGCACAGGCCTCCGTTAACACGAGCACCGTATTCTCTCTGCGCACAATCTCGAGCGCGGTAAGATCAAGGTGGTCAGGGTGCTCGTGGGTTAGCAGAATAAGGTCCGCCTTCGCCAACTTTCTATAATCGGCGAATCTGCTTCACGGGTCGACGTGGATCACCTTTCCACCAAAGGTGAACATGAGCGTACCATGACCGATCAACGTGATCTTCAAATCGCCGGTGGCTGTTTCGATGGTATCGGTTTCAAATGGTTGAGCCGCCGCTGTAAGGGTAAAAAACGCGACTACAAAAGTAACCAATAAAAGCAATCTTCTCATAAGCTACCTCCCTGTTTGGTGAGATAGAAATTATCTCATCCTGCTTCTTTGCCCGTCATTCTTTTGAGGGCGGCAGTTTCCAATCGGTAATCGGTATAAATCTGCCACTCGCAGGATCAGTTTTGAAAACCTTATTGTAATTCAACACAGAATGCATGGTGGGGGTATATGTTATGGGCCCGCAGAGACCTTGTGTATCAAACTCCTTCAGGGTTTCCAACGCATCCACGAGGGTTTCAGGATTTAAGGCCTTCCCTGCTCTCTTGATCCCTTCACAGAGAACAAGAGACCTGACCCATCCTACAGTGTAACTCCTGACTCCATACAGTTTTAAAGCGTCCGGGGCATATTTCAGACTTGTCTGCGTCATATTTTTCGCCCCAGGGTTGTCTTCATACCAGGAGCTATAATGACTGGCACCTATGAAATTCTTTGCTTTTTCGCCCGCTATCTTAATAAGATCTTCCGTGCTTGAAGCGCTGATCCCAAAGACAGGTATATCGAGATCAAACCTTTTTAATTCACCAAGGAGCAAGGCTACCGGTGGTGCAACATGAAAGATCAGGACATGGGTTATCCCCGCTCTCTTCATCGAAAGAACCTGGGAGGTAAGATCAATAGCGCTAATGGGGATTATCTCCGTATGAAGCTTTACTTTAAAAAACTTTGCCCATTCCTCGGCTCCTCTGTAGGCAACTTTTCCCGATTCAACGTCTGGATAGCACATGGCGATCTTCGGGCTTGTGGGCTTCAACGCATTAAAAATGTAATCAAAAACTACTCCCCATTCCTTATCGTACAGGCTGGTGGTCGGGAATATATACTTCTTGTACGGTTCCATAACAAATCTATCCGCGGCGTATACTAACGAAGGCACCTTGTTTTTGTCGATATGTCGAAACAGCACCTTGGTCTCACCAGTGGAGACAGGACCTAAAAGTGCGAGCACTTGATCTTTAGACAGCAGCTTCTTAAAGGCCGCTACTGATGTAGGAATTGAGTAACGGGAATCCTCTGCGATCAATTGTAACTTCCGCCCGTGTATGCCCCCTTGATCGTTTATGTATCGAAAATAAATTTTGCTCGCTTCGACGATTGGAACAATGAAGTTCGAGGTGGGCCCTGTGTGATCGCCTATTGACCCTATTTTTATCAAGTTGTCTGTTACCCCCCTGACTTCCTTTGCCTGCCCGGGTGAATCGGTAATAAAAAAAATACTGGCTAACAACGCAATCGCTAAGAATATGTTGTTGGTTAGTTTCATACTACATCTCCCTTCTAGTGTGTATCTTTCCCACACACCTAAACCTTTTCCACCTCGATTTCCTCTCATGCTCTCTGAATTCCCCAAAATACGTCAGGTCACCTTTTAATAACCTCTTCTGTATCAAAATTGCGTGTTGACTTGCCCCCTGATTTTTCATAATCCTCGATCCATTTCATGACACGATCTCTGCCATAGGCCTTTTCCCACTCAACCTGAATGATATCTACAGGTATGTCCGCATATGACCCGTGGAATTCCAGATACTCCATGAACTGTTTTTTCTCCATATTATAGGGATGGAAAATGGAGTCTTCTCGACCGGTGAATTCAAGGGGAATAACCTTGTGTCTCCTGCACAGTTCAATATTAAATGCCGGGGTTGCCTTTAGCCAGTTACCTTCCAGGTAAAATTCTGTAAATCCATGATAGACAAAAAGGTCACAGCCCATATATTCAATAAGCTGTTTGGTGGCAAGGTGATTTCTGACGGTAGCAAAACCAATTCGAGATGGGATACCGCATGCCCTGCCAAGAGCACAGAGGAGCGACGCTTTACTGACACAATACCCCCGTCTGCTCTTCAGTACACCGCTTGCCAGGTAACACTCTGGAAGAAAAAAGGGAACATACGGATCATACCAGATACCGTCTCGAACATCGTAGTAGAGTTTTACGGCCTTCGATACCGGGTCTTCATCTCTGTTGTGTACCACCTGCCTTGCGTGTTCGACAATTGCCTCATGGTCACTGTCAATAATGGCTGTCGGAGAAAGGTACTTTTCATCTGCCGGATCCACTGTACTTACCCCCTTATCGTTATGAAATGTATGTCACGAGAGCTTTGAATCTTGTCATTTCGAGGAGCCCTTCGGCTATGCTCAGGGTAAACCCTTCGGCTATGCTCAGGGTAAACCCTTCGGCTATGCTCAGGATAAACTCAGCGACGAGAAATCTTAATGGTTTTAATCTGTTCAAGATGTCTCACTTCCGTCGAAATGACACTGTTGGCAGTTTTTCAAAGGTCTTGTCACATGGAATAGAGAGACGGATTTGCACGCGTCGTTTTTAACTTCTAGAGTGTATGCTGCGACATAATACGGCCAGTTCAAACAAAAAAGCGCCTTACCGTTTGCTTCCCGTAATTTCGGGAATTGAGGAAAGACGCTCTCATAGTTACCCCTTTGTGTTTGCAGAATTGTTGAAGATGAGGAACGTCTCTTAGTTTGTTCGGGTCGTCGGTGCTTTGGGGTAGGACCAAGCAATCCTATTGAGATATATCACTCCTTTTTGAAAGCAGCGCTGCCGATTCCAAAAAGAAGAATGCCGACACCAACAAGAAGCAAAGTTACCGGACAGGGTAACGGCCAACCGAAAAAGAGAGTCCGTACGCCGGCAAATAGAAGTATTGAATCTATAATAAACAACGCACCACCTACTATGAAAAGCCATTTAGATATCGTTAACATAATCTCACCTCCCAGTGGTAAGTTTATTGTACTGGTTGTAACAGGTTAGCTCGGTCCGACCCAAAGCTCCCCTCTCTTTTCTGACCCCTTTCCAGTCTTGGGTCAATAAATCTCGTCACTGACCAACAGGCCATCTCTTTTTTCGACCCCAGGGCGACCATTTTCATGTTATCGACGCCGAGCCAGGCAATGGCCGCATCCCCGAGATAGCCTGACATGTTGACAAG
>JBDRGH010000553.1:0-3229 GCA_043818015.1 Pseudomonadota bacterium | reverse complement strand
CCCATCCCAGAAAATGCCCCTCTAACTCATAATCCTGAAATTGATAGTTTTTCTCATTTGATGGTACAGAGTGAATGTGCAGTCTTGGAGGGCCATCATTTGGGTTTCTATAATTGTACCATTCTCAGGTTTCCTATGGTTTATGGTCCAAGGCAGCTTATCCCCGCTGAATGGAGCATACTGCGCCGCATACTCGATGGCCGGAAACAATTGATCATACCTAACGGTGGTCTCACCATAGAATCAAGAGGATACTCAGAAAATATGGCTCATGCTTTAATGTTATGTGTTGATCATCCGCAGGAATCGTCAGGACAGGTATACAACGTAGGAGACGATGATGCGCTGAGCTTAATAGAGTGGATAGAGATTATCTCAGGGATGATGGGTCATGAATGGGAGTTCGTAGATATGCCAGCAAGATTTGCATTGCCTTCCGTACCCTATGGGATGTGGGGTCGTCCTTTCGTAAACGAAACGGGCCAGCTCTATCACCGTGTCGTGGATTTAACGAAGATTAAGACTCAATTGGGTTACAGGGGTCTGTTCACGGGAAGAGAGGGTCTGAGGAAGACCATTCAATACTATTTGGATAATCCGCTTGAGCGTGGAGGGGAAATTGAACAGAGATTAAACGACCCTTTTGACTACGAGGCTGAAGATAGGCTGATTAAGAAGTACCAGGAAAGTCTGAAGAAACTATCGGGCATATTTTCGATAGAGAGATGGCGTCATCCATATGCCCATCCGGATAAATCGAGAAAGAAGAGAGACCAGAGAGGGAGATAAGGCAAGAGGAAAAGAAGCAAGAAATCTTATTACAGACCCTTTATGCAGAGGAATAAACAGAAGTAAAATCGTATTCGGTCATCGTAATGAAACAGAAATGGAAGTTTTTCAGGAGGTTGAAATGGAGCTGAAAGATTACTTTGAGGGCAGGAAGGGAGTTGGTGTCCTGGCAACGGCCGACAGTGAAGGCAAAGTCGATGCTGCGGTTTTTGCGAGACCTCATGTCCTCCCGGACGGGACCGTGGCCTTTATCATGCATGACCGCTTAACACATCACAATCTCCAGTCCAACCCCAACGCAGCTTTCCTCTTTGTCGAGGAAGGCGAGGGCTACAAAGGCAAGAGGCTCTTCCTGACGAAGGTGAGGGAAGAAGAGGAGAGTGAGCTCCTCTATTCACTGCGTCGAAGAAGCTATCCAAAGGAAGCAGAGCTTCAGGGAGGGTCAAAATTCCTGGTGGTCTTCAAGGTGGATAAGGAGCTTCCCCTCGTCGGGGGAGGTGAATAGCTTCCTGTCACCTGTTTGAGCGGGATTTTCGCAAGTGGCAAGCGGTTTCATGGGGTATCATGCTGCACTGCTTCATAGTGAGCGTCCGTCAGTCCATCCAATAAGAGGAACGACGTGATCTTTATCCGCAGGATATCTGCATCCGGGTGTTCTGCGAATTCCCCGAGATGGGGATGGGCTTTAAGAAGTCTAGCCATGGCGAACCCCATTTCTTGCTCGTTCTCTATTCTCTGAAAGACCCCGTCCACGGTGAGCGCCTGTGCGTGGGAACGGTCTTCTTCCCCTCGTGTATCTATCAACAGGCTGATAGACGGATTTTCGATTACATTCGCATACTTCTTCGTTGTCCTATGGGTCACCATGTAAACCTCTCGGCAATCTTCGTCTGTGACATAGGCCATGAGAGAGCAATGGGGTTTGCCCCCTGAGGTTGTTGCCAGCACGCACATATCCTTTTTTTGCAGCAGAGATTTCATCTTCTCCAGCATCTATCCTATCTCCCGAGGGTGTCTCCTGGTCTGTCGTAATTCATGAATATCCCTTACTAGCACATCGACAGGGACAGGTCAAATAAATTCATGAGAGAACAGCTTCCTAGCTTCTGAGAGGAGAACGTATATGGACGATCACATAAAACTAGGAATTAGCTCCTGCCTGCTGGGACTCAAAGTGCGTTATGATGGGGGACATAAGTTAGATCGTTTTTTGACTGAGACCCTGGGAGAGTATGTAGAATACGTCCCTGTATGTCCTGAGGCGGAGTGTGGCTTTGGGGTTCCGAGGGAAGCCTTTCGTCTGGAGGGTGACCCGGAATCTCCCCGACTTGTCACGGTTCGAACCAGAAAGGATTATACAGAACGGATGGTGGCATGGGCAAAAAAGCGGGTCGCTCAACTCGAAAAGGAAGATCTCTGTGGCTTCATCTTCACGAGCAAGTCGCCCAGTAGCGGAATGGAGAGAGTCAAGGTCTATAACCAGAAGCACATGCCTGAGAAGAAAGGGAAGGGTATCTTTGCCAGGATATTTATGGAGCATTTTCCCCGTATCCCTGTCGCGGAAGACGGCCGTTTATATGATCCGAAATTACGGGAGAATTTCATTGAGCGAATATTTGCCTTGAAACTCTGGAGAGAAACCCTAACGAAGGATCGGACGGTTGGAAATATCGTTGATTTCCACACAAAGCATAAGCTTCTTGTCCTTTCCCATAGCCAGAAACATTACAGTGAGATGGGGAGGCTGGTGGCCCATGGAAAAGAAGTTCCTATGGAGGAATTATATGGAGAGTATGAGAGGCTTTTGACCGAGGCCCTCAGTCTTAAGGCTACTGTGAAAAAGAACACCAATGTCCTGCAGCATCTTATGGGATACTTCAAAAGGCAGCTTTCCGCTGACGAAAAGAAAGAGTTGTTGGAAATCATCGGTCACTATCACGACGGTTTTGTACCATTGATTGTTCCTATCACCCTGGTCAATCACTATATTCGCAAGTACCGACAGCCTTATCTCAGGGAGCAGACCTATCTCAACCCACACCCGATAGCCCTAAAGTTGAGAAATCATGCATAGTCCCATTGTCTCCCCTCCCGTTTTGACGAATATAAGCCCCTGTAAAATTCAGCCCCAGCGTTGCCCGTTCACCGGGAGTCCCTGAAGGTCCTTTCCCGGCCAGACTGCAAAGCGCAGCACGGGTGCTCCTCTACCATGAAGGCAGGTTTCTTTAGATTATTTTCCCCGATCTGTTGACGAAGGGTCTTCGGGTAATTATATTGATAAATACAAACGGACTGAAGGATGTGGCGTGAAAACATCGATTCTCAACTAGTTTAGTTCTTCGTATGCTTTTTCTGAAGGAGTATGAAAATGAATATAAATATAGACCAAAATGAGTATAAAGACATGACAACGGGTGTAGGACATTACCTTGATGATGAG
>JBDRGH010000552.1:0-2282 GCA_043818015.1 Pseudomonadota bacterium | reverse complement strand
TAGAGTGGTGTATTGGCCTATGACTTCAACGATGTCTGTTTTTTGTTTGACTTCGTCGATAATGCTCACTCTTATATTATATCACCACTGCGGTCAATTTTCCCTTGTGGAGGATGGGGGAAAAGCATTTTTGAAAAAGGGGGAGATATTCCTCTGTTTTTTACTCACGGAAAGGTACTAGGTGGTCTTGGTTATAGCTGGTCTTATTCTGGTCAATGACGGCTCATCAGCTAACCTCAGGGCATATTGATCGGTCATACCAGCGATATAGTCAACTACCCTCCGCCCCACCTCGTCACTGTAAAGAGAATACTCGGGTGGCAGTTTGTCTTCATGCTTGTTGAAGTAGTCATATAATAGGCGAACTATTGTTCTTGCCCTTTCGGCTTTCTTTTGAGCAGAGTGCCAGTTGTATACCCGGTCAAAGAGAAATTCACGCAAGGTATTAGTTGCCCCCAGAACCTTAGGGCTCATAATTATAGCCGGACTGGTAATATTATTATTGCCCCTTACTGCCCATGATTGCTCAATAATATCGCAGACCATAGTATTGATACGCTCTCGGTGGGAATAGCCTAATACAATAGCGGCTGAGGCTGGTAAATCGTTCTCGGTGATGATGCCAGCTCTTATGGCATCGCCAATATCATGGTTGATGTAGGCAACTATATCGGCAATCTTACACACTTCGCCCTCCACCGTGTTTACCTTTCCCCAGTCTTCTAAGATATTTACCCTGGACTTAGAGTGATTAACAATGCCGTCTCTTACCTCCCAGGTAAGGTTTAATCCTCGGCCATCATTCTCTAAAAGATCAACAACTCGCAGGCTTTGCTCGTTATGCCTGAATCCCTCGTGGTAGAGCTCATTTAAAACCTCTTCGCCTACATGACCGAAGGGGGTATGCCCTAGGTCATGACCTAAAGCAATTGCCTCAGTCAAATCCTCGTTAAGGTTTAAGGCTCGAGCTATAGTTCGAGCTATCTGGGAAACCTCCAGGGTATGGGTGAGTCGTGTCACATAGTGGTCGCCTTGGGGAGCAATGAAAACCTGTGTCTTATGCTTGAGACGGCGGAAGGCGTTGCTGTGAATAATGCGGTCTCGGTCACGCTGAAAGTCGGTACGTATCGGGCAAGGCTCTTCGTGTTTAAGTCTGCCCCGTGACAACCTACTTTGTGTAGCGTGGGGAGAAAGACCCTTTTCTCTTTCCTCGGTCATCTGGCGGATCTTGAGCTGACTAACCATTAGAGCTTAATCCCCAACCTCTTTTCCACCCTAGCGATCATCTCCCTGGTTGTACCAATCATATCGGGGCTTATTGAAACTGAAGTTATGCCCCACCCCACCAGTTTTTCGGTAAGTTTCGGATATACCGATGGCGCTTGCCCACAAATGGAGGAGGTTACACCCGTCTTCTTGGCTACCTTCACCGCCATTTCCAGAGCTAAAAGCACTGCCTCGTCTCGTTCGTCAAAGATCTCCCGTAGCTTTTCGCTATCCCTATCAACCCCAAGGATGAGCTGGGTGAGGTCATTCAAGCCAATTGATATACCATCGATACCGACTGCAAGGAATTTCTCCAGTAGAAAAATGTTGGATGGTACTTCAACCATCATCCATAACTTGAAGTCGTCAGAACGCACTAACCCCTCGGATTCCATAATTTCTTTGGTTCTCCTAAGTTCATCAACAGTCCTCACGAAAGGAATCATTACCCATAGATTTTTATAATTCTGTCTTACCGCCTTTATGGCTTCTATCTCTAGTGTAAGCGATATTTACTACATCTCAGTTTTAATATAACAGCAATTCAGCGAGGGCCTTATTATGGCATCCGTAATCAGAGTTTATATGGTAAAACGTAGTCCCCTATTTTTCTCTTAGCCTATTTAATCTCTGCCTTTGTTCATCCAATACTTCAAATACTATCTTGGGCGTATCAGAAACTTGGGTCTCGTAAATCCTCTTTATCCTATCAATCTTGCCCAAATTTTCCGGAATCTTTATCATAAACTGCTCATCAAAGTCTTCTTGGGTATAGTCTTTACTGAGCACCTCCTTAAACAATCTCTCAAGGTCCTCATACTTGGGTATCCTACCGGTGGGTGTTTCAATGAAGTCGACTTCATTATGGATGCGCAGTTCCATCCATTTGTACCATACTTTCTTATCTGTTTTCTCATTTAAGAAATTACCTTCTCTATTCTTCAGAAAGTAATTCACGGCGAAGATGAGAGGTGGTTTGTTCAAGCCTTTGCCAAAATCCAGATTACACTGGACAT
>JBDRGH010000551.1:0-3225 GCA_043818015.1 Pseudomonadota bacterium | reverse complement strand
CCGGCGCATCGTAGTAAAGCCTCCTTTTGGCAGAGCCATCAGGATAATAAGGGGAGGAGGGACACGGTATGCGGTGCCGCAGGCGGTGGGTGCTATAGCGTAAAATTAGTATTCCCCTTAAAGTCCAGGCTTACAAGCTTTCTGTAATGAATAGAGAACAAATGCCTTTCCTTCTCAGGTGAACCGTGGATAGCAACTACTTCTCCTACATAAAGGGTATGGTCGCCTGTCTCAAGCTGGCTTACGACCTTGCATTCGTAAGCAACCGTTGATCCTTCAATAATCGGAGGAGAAACAACCTTTGATGTAACCGGTTTAAACCTTGTTTCTTTAAACTTATCCACATCTTTCCCAGACTTGGTTCCGCATATCCAGGCACCTTCTTTCTGCTCTTCCGAAGGGAAACAAAGGACAAATTCCTTGCAGTGCTCAATGCACGCATGAGAATATCTGGGACTTCCAATAGAGACCGCTATCATCTTCGGTTCCCATGAGGTTATGGTCCACCACGAAAGACCCATGACGTTAGGTTTCCCGTCTTTATCAATGGTAGTAATGAGAGTATACGGGTATGGAGACCCCAATTCAATTGCTTCGTTCCATGTTATCTCTTTCATGCTTATCCCTCCTTCTATCCTCAAAGACAGAGTCGCTCAGTGTCTACTGGCACATACTACGGCGAACAAAATCAACAGATCAATACGGTTCTTCTCCGTCCTCACTCGAATCCCTGAATCCCTGGCCCAGTCGCTGGCGCTTGCGCCAGGGCGGGCCTAGGCCCCTTGAATCCTCTTACTTCATAGACCAATTTGGAGATGATCTATCAATAGTAACAGACTGCTACCCAAATAGAAATTCCTTTGAGGTATCTTCAAAGCGCAAACCCAGTTGTAATTTAAGCCAATGCAAACGAGGTGATTTGAACCTTTGCATCAACGTATGACGAATCCCTCCTGTTGGTCAGAATATCTAATGCTGTGACGTTGAGGGGTCTCTCTCCGCCTTCTATGTCGTAAAGAAATCTGCTTAACTGTCCCATAGACACGTTTGAAAGCTTAATCTCAACAGAATTTCGCAGATAACGCCCACTCCTCGATTCACCCAATGGTTTCATATACTCTATGTTATTCTTCAGGCCCGACCTTTCCGCAAGGCCTTCTAAATAGGAAAGGGTAACGGTACTTTTCCCTTCTTTTCCTATACCTCGAGCGCTCTGATTCTCCTTTAACTTTAAGTCTTCGTATTCCTCCTTGAGATGGATAATCTGTTCTAATTCCCTTTCTTTGGCAGGGGCTAATCTCTCTAAGAGTTTCAACCTATCTCTAGCCGGTGAAATGGCAAAGTGATACACGAAAAAAAGGATCAAAAGGGTCAATCCGCCCGCAACCACTATCCTTTCACGGCTCTTTAGCCTCTTCATCTTTAGCCACCCTAGTCAACTATGCGTATCCTGATATCAAAGCTTACAACCCCCTGGCGGGTGCTCATCTTTGCATCTTTTATCGTGACTTCCCTCAATAGTTTCGACTGCTTGAGGGAAGACGTTATCTTGTCTATCGTATCGAAGGAACTGGCCTCACCGACAATACTGACATTCTCATCGTTCATTGTCATCCTTCTAACTTTAACACCTTCTCCGGCAGGCATCCTGATGCTTACCTCTCTTAGAATATCCAGGAAAGAAACACCTCCTGGCAATCCCCCAAGAGGAATCTTCTTATTCCTTTCTTCATCTATCTTATTCTTCATCTGCTGCACTTCATTTACGATATTCCTAACATCAGGAAATGTCTGAGTGAAGATCTGCCGAATCTCTGCCTTCAACCCTGCATACCTCCTCTCCTTCAGGTGCAGGTTTGTGAATAGATTGCCAACGTACAGAGAAAAGGCCAAGACTAGTCCTATGAGAATGAACATCAAGTTCTTTCCGGTGTCAGCATGTTTCCGCTCGAGGCTATACTCTTCTTTTCTAAAATTTATCCTGGTATCGCCTCTTTTGGTACCTCGGAGTGCAAGACCGAGGGCTCCCGCGATAATTGATTCCTCGTCCCCTCCTATATCACCCACGGAGCTCCCGAGATATTCTAGGGGACTGAATACTGACGTCTTAATATCAAATTCCCGTTCAAAGTACCTGTCGATATTTCTAATGTTCGAGGTCCCACCTGTCAATAGAATCTCGCTCACCTTTTCTTCAGTATAGAGGGTTTGATAGAAAGAAAATGCGAGATCTACGTCTCTCTTCAATCTATTTAGCACGTCTACGATAGCCCCTGATATTTCAGACCCACCCCCATCCCCTTCCATGGTTTCATGTTCGCCATCAGGGTGTTCAAGCAGGATTATCCCTTCTTTTCTCTTTTGTTCCTCCGCGGTTTCCAGATTCAGAGAGAGGGATCTCGCGACTGCCGCTGTGATAGCCTCTCCTCCAATCGGTATACTCCTCATAAACTGAAGGACCCCGTTCTTTATGATACTTACAGAGGTTTTCTTTGAACCAAGATCGATAATAGCAATGCTCCCCTCTTTCTTGACACCTCCTAGCGCTTCCCAACAATAAAAGGGAGACGAGGAATCCAGATCAACAATCTCGGGTTCTATCCCAGCCCTCTTCATTATCTCTAAGTGCTCTTTCACGGCCTCCTTTGGGGCCACTACTACCAACAAGTCTGTACCATCCGTTGGTTTCTTGCCTACAACAAAGAAATCGACGAGGATGTCACCCAGAGGAAAGGGAAGAACAGATTCAACCTCGTATTCTATTACTCGACGAACCTTATTTAAACTCGAGAAGGGAAGCCTTATATTCCGAACTGCCACTGAGTTACACGATATCGAAGATACAAAGATGTCTCCATCCAGGGACGCTTCATCCAACATCATCCTTATCTCTTGGGACAAGGCTGTCACGGGATCCTGGAATTCTTTGTTATCCCTCTTTTTCTTGGCAAATCCTGTTACCTTAAAGCCTTTGAACCCAGTAGTTACCTGAACAGCCTTTATCGCATCTGTCCCTATATCCAAGCCTATGATTCTTCGGGGAACGAAAAAACGCATTGTCTACTCCACAGTCCAGTAAGCGATCTTCATAACCTTTTCCGCGCCGCTCTTTTCCCTTATTATAATGGCTGTGACCCTTTTTTCTGCCATGTTCACCGTTCCAACTACATCTACCGAAAAGGAACGACTCTGGACTGTTATTTGATCCTTTATCTGTTCATAGAC
>JBDRGH010000550.1:0-4584 GCA_043818015.1 Pseudomonadota bacterium | reverse complement strand
CTGGTAGTATTGTTCATCGGATAAGGACTGGGTTCTTAAATGCATGGCCTGAGAGAGAAGAGGGATCAGGGTGCTGACAAAGGATTTGACCTCCGACTGATCGGGGAAGTCTTTTTCTAACTTTTCTACATCTCTGAGAAGATGGGCATAGCAGTATTGGATCTGAACCGGAGCTTTATTATAAGCATTATAGCGGTCTACCACCAATACTCCAGGAAGTTTCTTCTCTCCGAAGATACTTCGTGGCACACTGGCCGAACGCGTATTTTGGAAAGAGAAGAGACTCGTCTCAGGGGTACAGAATAACCACGCGTAACCGCTTTGGCCATCATTGCGCCAACCCGTCTCATCCGCGTGTTTCACGGGAGAGAGACGATATTGCTCTTTGAGCAGGTCCACAACGGGTGCAAAGTAGCCAGAGAGCCGATGAAACATCTCCACCAAACTGCCCAAAGGGATCTCCGTCATTTCACAAATCCGTCCCATGGGGATGCCGTGAAAGTAATGCATCACGCTCACCTGAGCTGTGATCTGATTGCCGTAAAGACTCTTGGGCAATACGGCTGGGGCCTTAGCCCGAAACACATGGTGACAATGACTGCATTCCTTTTGGTAGAGACGATAGAGGATCTTCTTGGGCCTAACCGGCTCACTTTCGATCACGGTCCGATCTTTTATTTGCTTCAATTTCAACAGCCCCCCGCAAGCCGGACAACTCTCTCCCACATCGATGGGGATGACCTCATCAGCCGTCTCCTCGGAGTGAGCCTTACGGCCATGACCCACATGGCCCGGTCGAGCACCTCCCTTGTGGTTTCTCTTTCCCTCAGACGTATTGGCTTTGAAAGGGACTTTTGAGGAAGGGGTGGAGGAGCCAAAGAAGCCCTCTTTTTCCTTCCTCTCTTGATATCTCAGCTTCGCCTTTAACCGTTGGATTTCCTCCAGGAGTTGGTCAATCTTGCGCTGCTTCTCAAGACACCCTTCGCAATTATTGACCATAGAGGGCCTCTCTAAAATCGCTTCGCAAAGGGTAACCCAAAACCATTTTCAGACTGCGGTTCGCCCGATGGGTCTGATCATTCTTTCCCCGTCCTGTCGTCTGCCCCAGATAAATCCAATTTGCAGCCTTATAACAGATCCCCCCAAACCCCCGCTCCGGGTCAACAAAGGTCTCCAACCACACCACATCATGATGATACACCCTCTGCCAATCATAAGAGATCCTTCTGGCCATTGCCCCTAAAAGATAAGAAGCTAAATGAGGAACCCGCACCCACGGTAAGATCAAGAATCGAGTATTAATCACGATCCGACAGAGATTCTTTAGCCGTTGCTCCTTCGTCCACCCCAAATACCGGTCTCGACATCCAATGTGACGAGGGGCTGAAGACCATCCCAAACAGGCCACCACTCGCCCCTTGGCCATGGCCAAATACTCCAGGTGTTCCCCCACCGGCCGGCTGTAACCCAAATAGTGATACTGCTCGATCAAACTCTGGTAAAGCTTCTCTAAGGGAGTTCGTCTGACTTGACGAAGTTCGATGGGCTTAAGGCCAGATAACTTGCCTTCGATCGGCGTCTGGTCCACTTCAATCAGGACAGGCTTTCTACGGGGAGATAAAAGATGAGAAGGTGTCTGTTTACGAGGAGGAAGCTCAATCAGCCCTTGAGCCTCCAATTGCAACAATAACCCCCGACAGATCATATCCTTGAGAACACCATTGGGCTGTGCCCAGCCCCATCTCCGGCATATCTCTTTAGAAATGAAGAGTCGGCTCCTCTCTCGATATGTGGCTATGACTTCCTTGATCTCATCGATCTCTTTTTCAGTGTAAGTCTTGCCCCTATATCTGATCTCTACGCCCATGCCCCATATTTACCATATGGAAATCATGAACGCAAGCTTTTTTTTGCGCACCCGTAACTGAGGGATTACGCCTTAGAACCGATTTATCTTGACATTCAGCAGAGAATAGTATATAAGAAAATCGAATTTAGTTGCAAAGAGTCCTTTTTAGGACGTGAGAGAAACCCGTAAAGAACTCTAAACAGCTCCTTTACGGGTTTTTTATAAAGTCTCGAAGAGTCTCTTACCAGGATCTACCAAAAGTTGGCAAAAAATGGGGAATGGGGCGCTGGATCTAAGTGCCTGATATTTCTACTAACCACTAACCAAAAAAAGGGGGACAAGGAGGAAAGATGAATAGGAAAGTTTACGTAGCCAACCTCCCTTTTCAGGCCGGCGAACCTGAACTCAAAGCCCTTTTCTCCAAAGCTGGAAGTGTCATGTCTGTCAAGATTGTCCAGGACAGGCAAACCGGCAAACCGAGGGGTATTGCCTTCGTGGAGATGTCCACACAATGGGAAGGCCGGAGAGCTGTTTCCATGTTGAATCGGACAGTTTTCATGGGGAATAATTTGCTGGTCAAAGAGGCAAGGGAAAGCCGTGGCTTCCGAGGAAGATAGTAATAGGAATTTTAAGAACTCAGTTATCGGGATGGAAAGAGAGGTGAACCATGAATAAAGAAAGGCTTGAATGGGTTATGTCAGGATTAAACCAACATGCATTAACTAAGACCGAAGACCAATTTATCAAAACTGCAGTGGAAGACTTCGATAAGAACCATGTGCTAACAGAACATCGGGAAGAAAAGCTGGAAAGCCTTTACAAGGAGAAGTCAAAACTGATACCCAATAAAAATCAGGTTTCTTTCAAGGAAAGCCCCAAAAAGGCCAAGCCCCGTAAGCCTCGTTGGAAAGCTGTTTTTTGATTTGTGAAAGTAGGATTTGACCTTCTGGACCACTGCCAAATTTCGCGTCGGGAGGAAACAGCGATTCGGACAGAAGGAAAAATTAAGGGCGGTATCGCTAGTGTAGTGCGTCCAACGCTTCTTTACATTAGCAGGCTGCTGAAATTTCTTTTCCCTTGTCACCCTGAAACCCTTCGCTTATTGTCATTCTGAAGGAGCGTAGCGACTGAAGAATCTCTCTCAGGGCAGGCTCCCCGTGAAGGGTCTCAAGTATTTAAAATAACGAGATTCTTCGCTTCACTCAGAATGACAATCATAGTAAAGGGATTTATGACGCACTACACTAGTGTCAATGGGTCCCTCTGGAGATGCGCGAAGGAGATAGCCGAATACGCAAAGCGGAATTTCAAATAGGAGCAAAGAGTAGAGGCTATTTACGGTTTTGCAGAATATCGCCTGTAGAAAATTGAGATTGGGTAGTAGAGGTGGTATATGGGTTAAAGTCGGATTGAGCCCCCTTTCTATCTAATCGGCATATATACTTTCAACCCGTAATCGCCAATTTCTGATATCGCATAATCCTCACTCTTTGTAGGTTTACTCCTTAAAAACTACTTAGTTAATTTGATCCCGATCTTAGATTTTTCACAAACTTCTTTTTTGATTGGGGACACAAGGATATTTCTACTTAATAAGGTCTCGGAGTCAGGCAAAAGAAATAAGACATTTTTTCTTTTCAGGCAGATGACTCTCCGTAAGCGAAACCCTATAATAAAAATAAAAAGGGGTTGGGATTTTATGCCCAACCCTTTTTTAATTGGTGCTTAGGGCCGGAGTTGAACCGCGACGGAAGGGAAACTAACGACAACACATGAGTTTCACAATACTTGGATTTAAATTTGATTTTTCATAATTACCCAGTTCAGTCTTTTGAGTCTGTTTTCTCCTCCTCAGCTATTATACCGTAGACATTATATGAAGGGGGGGTACCTCTTTTTTCGGCTGAGATTGTTATCTCTCTATAGTGAGGCTTAGACTTGCGATTATGAGCAATGAGTGCCTTAACCACATCCCATCTTATCTTATTCTGTTCCGCCATTGCAGTAATCTCCTCCAAGGCTGTTCGATTATCATATGGTCCAGATCGATAAGGTCTGGGCTTAATAAGTGCGTCGTAAATGTCACTAACAGCAATGATTTCTACCATGGGATCGTTAAGCAGGATACCTCGGGGATATCCCGAACTATCTCCCCTTTCATGATGACTTAGGGCCACCTCGCAGGCGAGGTGTTGGATGTCTTTGTAGTAATAGCTGAGTAGCACATAGCCTGCTCCGGCGTGATGTTCTATGAAACCCCGCTCACTTTTTGTGAGAGGCGTCGTCTTTTTTAAGATGTTCAGGGGAACACAGATCTTGCCAATGTCGTGGGTAGGGCCTGTTGCGGACAACTGGATACACTCCTGGTAGTCAGCTATCAGATCCTTTGCCAGAAGTGTAGACAAAACAAACACCATGAGAATATGGGCATAGGTGTAGAAGTCATGCTGTTTGAAATAGTCCAGCGACTCCAAAATGGGAGTGTAAAGATGGACTGTCTCTAAAAGGTTCAAGAGATCATTGATTTGCTTTTTGTCTAAGAAAATTGTCATGTAAGGAGGAGTACTGAAAATATTTAAACAGTCCTCTTTAACTGAACCGTACAAAAGAAGGGGATAGGTCTGATAGGAATAAGCCCTGTTCGAATAGAGAGCGGCATCTAACGTCTCTTTAGTCAGAAAGGTACCCGAAGGAAATAATAATTGGTTATCAAGTGTTCGTATTGGGTACTGGAG
>JBDRGH010000549.1:0-5951 GCA_043818015.1 Pseudomonadota bacterium | reverse complement strand
GTCCTTTCTGAACAACGTCCGCCAAAGTAACAGATTCCAAATAGTTCCTGATCAGCTGGCTAAGCTCAAGCCAAGTCGGGAGCGATATGCATTCGTCAGACCTGTAGCACAATTTTTGGTCTTTAACGCAATCAATGAGAGACATATCTCCCTCGATAGCGTATAGGATGTCAGCCAGGGTAATTTCTGAAGGACGACGAGCAAGCATATATCCCCCGTTTTTCCCTCTGATGACTCTCACCAGTCCCGTCAGTTTCAGACCCCCCATCAATTGGGTCAGGTATTTTTTCGAGATGCCCTGATTTTTCTCTATCTTTGCCAGCGAGAGAGGCTCTTTCCCATGATGGAGTGCGAGTTCAACCATGGCTCGAGTGGCATATCTTCCTCTACAAGACAGTCGCATCTAACTTACCAATCCTCCTCTCCTAAAAAGGCGCGTTCCATGACGAAACGGAACATTTCGCCTTTGGGCTATACTGATTAAGTGTATAACACGGATTTTAACAAATGTCCAGTGAAATAGTTATATTTATCTATATTACACATGAAATATCAGAAATGTCCAGTCAAATTCCAACTGGAGTTTCCCCAATTTATAGTGAACTCCTTTGTCTCATGGCGAAATTTGCTGGAGCAGTGGGGTATCCCGAAAGGGTCACTACGGAGCCAGTGACCCTTTCGGGATCACTGCGGAAGTACTGAGCGAAGGGATAAAGGGGTTCACTTAAATAATGCCACATTAGTAATGAAATCATGGCGTTCCGAAAATACTTCGCCAGAAACTCGGGAAACTCCTCAAATTCCAAAGGTCGCCGATAGAAATTACAGCGCCCCCGGTGACAAAATTTTGTATTATCATGCCGTAAATTGTCACTATCTGGCATGTTCTCCATCTAATAGATGGTTATGATTACCGGGTTATGATCCGTGAGTAAGAGTTCATTGGGGGGCAGTTCTGTACACGGGCACCATTTCTTAAACGAGGGTTTTAATGCTCGGTGGGTAGCCACGGACCCCACAAGCCAGCAGTTATCAACACTCTGGGCCTTTTTTCAAAACCTGTCAATCAGGGCACGTGAACTTTTAAGTGAATGCTACCAGCCTCCAGTTGTTGAGAAGATGGCCTCTCCAGACCACCTTAAGGATAGTTTGGCATAAGATTTGCTTCCATCTTATATACACGTACACGTAAGTTTTGCTCACAATGACTCAAGGGGGTGACAACGAGGCAGTTGTTTTGCCACCCTGAGACCATTCTGGGAAAGGAGGTGAATATCTAGATCGTCTTAGTTGAACCAAAGAATCTTGGAAAGGAGGTTCACATGCTAACCAAACTTAGAAGATCCATGAAGGGTGAAAAGGGTTTTACCCTGATCGAGTTGATGATTGTTGTAGCGATCATCGGTATTCTAGCGGCTATTGCTATCCCTAACTTCCTGAGTTACCAGAGAAAAGCGATGCAGGCAGAGGCCAAGACAAATCTGGGTGCCATTCGTACATTAGAGGAGGCTTATGCGGCCGACCATGATAACTATGCTACGAGCATCGATGCTCTTGGTTTCTCGATGAAAGGAACCGCAAGATATACCTATGGAGTTTCGACTGCAGACGCTGACTCCTTTACTGCTATCGCAGCGGGGAATGCGCTGGAAAGGATAGCCGGAGACAAATGGTCGATTGATGAAGCAGGGGCAGTGACTGACATGGACCCTGCTTCATTTACCAATTAATTGAAGCTGATCGTAATATGCGGGTATGAGCGATAGTAATGATCATACCCGCATATTCATTATTCCTTTCATGATATGACTTATCTCTTGTTCCTCGCAACATTCCTCATATACTTAACAATAGTCCCTCCATCCATATTATTACCAGACAGCCCGGAATTTGTTTCATGTGCACTGAGTTTTGGAATTGCCCACCCACCAGGATACTCTTTTTATAGCCTTTTGGGAAGGGTGTTTACCTTCCTCCCTATCGGAAACTTAGCCTGGCGAATGAACCTCATGTCGTCCCTCTTTGCTTCCCTCACCGTTGTCGCCATTTACGTCCTGATGACGAGAGTTCTACAAGTTACGTTTGCTAAGAAAGAAATCAGAGGGGAAGAGGTGAGATCAGTGCTGTGGAAGGCAAGGATTTATAAGTCTTCTTCTCTCATTGTTTCCCTGATCTTTGCTTTCTCCCATTCCTTTTTGCCTTACGCCATAAATACCGAGGTGTACTCGATAAACTGTTTCCTATTAGCCATTACCCTCCTTTTCATAATCCTCTATATTTCCCCTGAAGAAAGAATGGGAACGAGGAATGCTCTCTTTGTCGGGTGTGAGAAGAGGCAGAGGCACTTATATATAATATCTCTTTTAACAGGGTTCCTTTTGGCCTTTCACACGGTGAACCTCATATACGCAGCAGTATTTGCTTGTGTTATGGTTGCTGCAGCAAGACGCATAAGTGATAGAAAAGGTTTAAGGATCAAGCAGTTACTACTAGCTACGTCCTTTTTCCTGATCGGCCTCTCTATACTGTTTTATCTTCCTATAAGATCGATGACACACCCCTTCATTAACATCGGTGACTCAGCCACGTGGGGGGATTTCTTAAAGACAATTACAGGCAAGGTTTATATTGGGGAGTTGTCATTGTTCTCGATTCCTTACAAGGAGAGAGCATATAATCTCTTGTACAGCATTAAATCGATAGTGTATGAATACACCGTTCCTCTGATGATAATAGGATTGGTTGGTATTTATCTGCTCCTCCGGAGACGAATTGGAATTCTTTCTATTTTCCTCTTGGTGGCTATAGCAAACGTTCTGTTCTTTGCAAATTATAATTTGGGAGCCTCCAGAGGAGAAGCGTTTCCTTGTCAGCTTTTCTTGCCTCTATACATGGTATTTTCAGTGTTTCTAAGTGTGGGCCTGGCAGGTATCGTGATATGGACAATTTCCAACAAAGGCTGGTCCACGGTTACGAAACTGTCATCACTATCTTTGATCCTTATCTTACTCTTGAGATTTCCGTTTTACCAAAACTACGAAATCGGTGATTCCAGTGAAGACCGTTATTTCTATGAATTCGGTAAGATGCGGATAGAGACATTCGAGCCGAATTCCATTTTCTTGTGCACAAATCGCAAGAACTCTCTATTCTTCTTGTGGTACTTCAACCTCGTTGAAAACAGAAGGCTCGATATCGATTTCATGTTAATCAACCCCTTTGTAAAGACCTCTTTGGAGAGAACTCTAAAGAGTCCCAAATTTGAACAGGTCTTAAAAGAGTTAAAAGGAAAGGTCTTCAACGATACCGTAGAACTCCGTTCTGAGATAATGGATTCGCTACTGAGGAACTATTTCCATAGGGCCCCCTTCTATATCAATACCCGTGAAGGGTATATCAGAGACGAATA
This sequence comes from Pseudomonadota bacterium, assembly GCA_043818015.1. Taxonomy (GTDB): domain Bacteria; phylum Desulfobacterota; class UBA8473; order UBA8473; family UBA8473; genus JBDRGH01. Next base: position 2,542 of record JBDRGH010000549.1, on the reverse strand, counting down.
TGTGAGAATACCTGAGGGAAATATATACAGGATTCAGAGGGAACCCCCGGAGGTAATTGTAACGAATGCGACGATAGAGAAGAAGGTCGATGCCGTTTACGACGGCAAAATGAAGCTAATAGGATACAATATCGATAAGTCCTCCGCCCGTATTGGAGATAGTATTAAGCTCTCCCTTTTCTGGCAGTCTCTGCAGAAGATTGATAAGGATTATACAGTTAGCATCCTGATAACGGATGAAAAAGGCAGGATAGTAAGAAGGAGATTATCAGACTCCCTTCTCCATAAACCTGCTTATGGTTTATACCCGACCGGTATGTGGAAGACAAACGAGATAATCAGAGATGAGATCGATGTCTTGATCCACCTCGGCTATTCGCCCGGAGATTTTTATGTCAATGTAGCAGTGGGTGGGGAAAAAGCAGAAGAGCTTCTGCCACTATTATCGTCGGGCAAAAGAGTTGATGGGAAATTTTTCCAGTTAACGAAGATTGGTGTATTACCGGACTATTAAGCACATAGTTAATCCAGTGCTAAGGATTAGGAGATGGATACCCCACTGCGGGAGCCTATTTCGCCATGAGACAAAGGAGTTCACTATAAATTCGGGAAACGCCAGAACTTGATAGGGGAGATATAACCTATGTACGGAAATAAGAAGATCGGTGTTGTGGTCCCAACGTATAACGAAGAAAAGTTGATTGGAAACGTACTTGAAACGATGCCAGAACTTGTGGACACCATCATCGTCGTAGATGACTGCAGCGCGGATCGAACATCCGAGATCGTGGAAGAATATCGAAAAGTGAATGGCAGGATCATGCTCGTTCGGCACATCGAGAATCAAGGGGTTGGGGGAGCTATTGTGACTGGTTACAAGGTGGCCATAGAGGAAGGGATTGATGTTGCCGTGGTGATGGCCGGGGACGGTCAGATGGATCCTCATGATCTTACCAGGGTCATTGAACCCATCGCAAATGGCGAGGTAGACTATACCAAGGGGAATAGATTATTCAGGGGGGAATCCTGGGAATTAATCCCCCATTACAGATATATAGGAAATTCTTTTCTGTCTTTGTCCACCAAAATCGCATCAGGATACTGGCACATTGCCGACTCACAATCGGGTTATACGGGAATCTCTCTGAGAGCGTTAAAGAGGGTAAACCTGGACTCTATCTACAAGCGGTACGGCATGCCCAATGATTTGTTAATCAAATTGAACATACATGATTTCAAGGTAAGAGATGTCTCGGTGCGGCCGATCTATAACCAGGGAGAAAAATCAAACATCAAACTGTGGAGGGTTATTCCAGCTATATCCTGGTTATTGACCAAAGGGTTCTTTAAGAGGATGTTTGACAAGTATGTCATAAGAGATTTTCATCCTCTCGTATTTTTTTATCTGTTCGGCATCCTGTTCTTTCTAGTCGGTTCTGGCTTAGGTATATTTACCGTGATCGTCGATCAGCTCAGACTGTTTGAGATAGGGTACGGCTGGATGATTCTGGGAGCTATGCTCTTTATGTCCGGTATCCAGCTCATTCTCTTTGCCATGTGGTTTGATATGGACAACAATAAAGATCTCAAAGGGTAAGGGAATCAGTGGAAAAGGTAAAAGCATGGTGGAAGCCGCGCAGCTTCCATGTGATGTTCGGAGCAATGGTCCTTTTCTGGGTATTCTCATGGAGCATGGGTGGGATACAGTTCTCTTATGATTCATGGAGTCACCTGTCCGTTGGGAGGTACATCGTTGAAAATCTGAGTATACCCAAAACCTTTATCTTTTCTTACTCGCTTCCTGAGAACGATTGGGTAGACTATGAATGGCTCTTCCAAGTCATACTATATCAGGTATTTCATATCGTCTCTTATAAAGGTTTGCTTACCTTTGGGGCCATACTCGTTACGTTCACTTTTTTCCTGCTATCATTCATAATTCCATCTGTAAAGACGACTTCGGAGAGAGACCCCGAAAATTGGTATCAACTAGGGGATTACGTGAATAAAAGGGTGATCGCTCCTCTTTTGGTTATCATGATGGCCTTTTTGATTCTTGAACCGAGATTAACCCTTCGTCCCCATCTCTTTGAATATCTTTTCTTGGTGCTATTTCTCCTCATTTTGCAGAGATACCATAGTGGGAAAAAGAGCATGATACTACTCCCCCTTGTCCAGATCCTCTGGATAAACACGCATGGAAGCGGTATCTTGGGGCCCCTCGTAATCTTTGCCTATTTAGTAGGGGAAACAACAAGTAAGTTGATGAAGACTGGTGCAGAGAACGAGAGTTGGAGTAACGTAAGGAGACTCTTGATACTCTTTCTGTTGGTTTCAGCCTCTACCCTGATTAACCCGTACACCTACAGAATCCTTCATGTCCCTTATGAGTCGATGGCCTTTTATCTAAGGAATCCAGATATCCGGCCCCTATTTGTGGAAAGACAGAACATACTTACCAGTAGCGCATCCAGGGAGATTCTCCTCTGCGTAACTCTCTTTCTTGCGAGTGTGTATTCATTTCTAAGGCTTAGGAGGGGAC
>JBDRGH010000548.1:0-3495 GCA_043818015.1 Pseudomonadota bacterium | reverse complement strand
CTGATCAGGTTATCCAGAAGCTCGTGAATGAGGCTATTTTACGTTTTGACCTGTCCCCGAAAGACGGAGAGTCTTTAACAAGGTTCTATCGCCCAAGGGAGAAAAGTGAGGAATAACTTATGCCTTTTTCTTCGGGCTTTCCATCAAGGCCTGATGATGGTGACTTGGTAAAACTTTACAGGAAAGAGAAAGAGCGAAACAGGGTTGGCTTTGGGAGTCTATTACTCTTCTCTCTTAATCTTAGGGATCAGATACGAGGTGCGAAGGAGAATGTCCCTGTGGAGATACAATTCATTTCCGATGGATCTTCCCATGCAAAAGAGAACTTGATGAATGGAGGAAACCTAAATGCTGAAATCTTCGAAGGTCGATTGCGGAAGGGAGATAGCTGTTGTACTGCGAGCTTTACAGGGGAAATTATCTCCTATTGCTGGGTAGCAACGGATGCAGCCTACGTAGGAGAGATTGACATGAAGATAAGATTGAAGAGTGGAGAGTTATACCTCTATGATGCCTTTACAAAACCTGAACACAGGGGTAACGGTCTCTTTCCCAGAATACTTACGGCTATACTCAGGTACGGAAGAGAAAACGGGTATCAAAGGGCGCTCATATTTACCCTATCTTCGAATAACTCCTCGATAACGGCGATCAAAAAGGTGGGTTTCGAACCATTTCAAAGTGCATATTTTCTTGACATCTACGGTAAAACGTTCTGTAGATTTGGCAGGGCAAGAAATGGCGAGTCGGATATTGAGGAGCAGTTTGTGCGGCAGATGGGCATATGACTGACACGCCGGACATTACTTCACGACAAAACGCAGGAGATATCTCGCCCAGGATCTATATAGGTACAAGTGGCTATAGCTACCGGCACTGGTGGGATGGAGTTTTCTACCCAAGGGACGTTCCCCAGAAGAAATGGCTCGAATTTTATACCCGACGTTTCGATACTGTGGAGATCAACGTGTCCTTCTACCGCCTTCCCAAGAAGGCAACCTTTGAAGGCTGGTACCGGAGATCTCCCGAAGGTTTCGGATTCGCCATAAAAGGGAATAGGTTCATAACGCATATAAAGAAGCTCCGAGGATGTCACGAGGCCCTGAAAAGATTTTTCGAGCATATACTTGGGTTGAGAGACAAGTTGAGTATTATCCTGTGGCAGCTCCCGCCGAGATTGACGGTAGACGCTCAAATCTTGGATGAGTTTTGTAACCTACTTTCTCGCTTGGGGGAAGGGATCCGGAATACCTTTGAATTCAGGGATGAAAGTTGGTTTTCCGCTGAAATCTACACCTTACTCCGTAAATACAATTACTCCCTGTGTATTGCTCACTCTCCTAAATTTCCCTTGATTGAAGAGATAACTGCCGATTTCGTCTATCTCAGGTTGCACGGTGGGAGAGTCTTTTACAATACCAATTACACTCACGAGGAGCTCTCGGATTTTGCGTCCAAGATCAATAAGTGGCGCAGCGAATGCAAAGACGTGTACGCTTACTTCAACAACGATGCCTATGGCTATGCGACGAAAAATGCGGCAAAACTGAAAGAAATCCTCGGGTACTAGTTCTTCATCCAGCTTCTGTCAATTCTGCGCCAAACTGGTGCTCAAGGAGGTTATCATGCTGGGTGTCAGGGTATCATGCTTAAAATATCAGGACTATCCTCTGTAATAGCAATCGTATGCTCGAAGTGAGCCGACAGACTTCCATCCACGGTTACAGCCGTCCAGCCATCAGATTCAACCCTAACTCTCCAGGTTCCAACATTAACCATGGGTTCTAGTGCTAGTACCATCCCTGCCTTCAGTTGTATGCCCCTATCAGGGGGGCCAAAATTCGGTATTTGAGGCTCTTCATGGAGATCTCTACCTATCCCATGGCCTACAAAATCCCGGACCACTGAAAAACCGTTATCTTCAACCCACGATTGAATAGCATAAGATATATCGTAGAGTCTGCCTCCCACCCTCGCCCGTTCGATACCCCTATACAGGGCCTTTTCCGTAACATCCAGCAATCTCGCCGCTTCTTGACTTATCTTCCCAACGGGAACAGTGATGGCAGCATCACCGTAAAAGCCATTGAGAATTACACCAAGATCCAAGCTCACGATATCCCCTTCTTTTAGCCTTCTTGAATCTGGGATTCCATGAACTATCTGTTCATTAATAGAGACGCAGAGATTTGCCGGAAAACTACGGTATCCTTTAAACGCTGGAATAGCCCCTTCCTCTCTAGTCCGTTCTTCTGCAAAGGCATCTAACTCGAGGGTGGTGATTCCAGGTTCGATGATTCCTCTCAACCCGTTTAGCACACGGACGACAATCTGATTGCTCTCTCTTAAGCGTTCAATCTCCTCTTTAGACTTTAGAATAACCATACCGCGGTTTCTTTAAATCTTCACTCCTTCATCATTTCCCAAGAGACTTTGAGAGTTTATCATTATGGGATTCATCCATTTGCCTATAGTAGTTTTGCCCGCCACGAACAACGGCGCGTATAACCTCCTCTTCCTGTAATTCCTTTAAGTACTTACGGGCATCAGGCCAACTGATACCCAGGGAGTTTGAAATGTCAGAAAGGGTGACTGAGCGTCGTTTCGTCAGGTCAACTATTGCCGATTTCATAGACATCTTAACTGTCTTTTGCTTTCTGTTCTTGAACTGTCCAATAATACTGCATTTCTCTCCTAGTATGCTTTTTACCTTGTGTAATTCTTCCGCCGATAACTCTTCAGCACAATTTTCAGCAGGAGGGCGGACAACGGTGTTGAGCTGGATTTGTTGAGGATTTATCTCTGAGACTGCGGCCTTGATTTTCTCCACCTCATCAAGGTGGTCATTAAATCCCTTGACCAGCATTATTTCGAGCCACATTTCACCCCTAAATTCCCTGCTGAAGGTTTTTAACCCTTCGGTTATCTTTTCTACGTTTAGCGAATGGTGAGGACGGTTTATCCTCTCGAACACCTCCTGTGTCGCAGCATCCAGAGAAGGAATAAGAAGATCAGCTCGATATAAGGTGTTTCTCACTCGTTCTTGGTAAAGCAAAGTCCCATTGGTTATTACAGCAACAGGGGTATTGACTGTCGCTTTGATAGATTCGATAATATCTCCGATATTAGAGTTCAAAGTAGGCTCGCCGGAACCGGAAAGAGTGATATAGTCTACCTTCTGCCCCTGGTCTAAAACGCAGCTCAACTCATCCACGATATCTTTTGGTGTTGCATATCTTTCCCTTTTCACCGTCTTCATGGCTGTTCTACCCAGTTGGCAGTACACACAGTCAAGGGTACAGGTCTTGAACGGGACTATGTCTACCCCTAACGAAAAACCCAACCTCCGAGATGGCACAGGGCCAAAGATGTAATCCAGTTTTTTCTTTTTTACATTACCCATAAAGTTTTCTCATCTTACCTGATTGCTCGGGGAATGGAGGATGGCATAGCGATAGCCCTCTTCCCTTACAATTCTCAGTAAAATATTTTCCC
>JBDRGH010000547.1:0-11026 GCA_043818015.1 Pseudomonadota bacterium | reverse complement strand
GGGATAAAGGGGTTCACTTAGAAAATAACAGATTATCAATGAAATCACCGTATCATAAAAATACTTCCTGAAAAACGGAGGAACCTCCAGATGCTTATTTCATTGACATTGATATCAAGGCCCTTTATACTTACCTCCAATTTGGCCGTTACTTTGAACTAAGAGTACCGGCTCTCTTTTCTATCTTTATTCTCGCCCCCGTTTGAACATCGGGATTGGATTGAGTGCCAAATAGATGGGATGGGGAAGGTGATCATCTGCCTTCCTTGAGAGCGGTCAGCGAGAGTCGTATCTCAACTGCGGGCAGATATAGAGTCCGGGGAATCCAGTACATAACTGAAATAGTATTTCCACGATGGAAGACCGTCCGGGAGAATGGAATATGAGTCATATTGAGCCCATGAAAGTTTTTATGGAACCGAGATCAATCGCCCTTGTTGGTGTCACCAGGAATACAGGAGAAGACTCATTCAATATCCTGGAAAATTTACTCAACTACGGATTCGAAGGGAAAGTCTACCCGGTAAATCCCGGTATTGATCGGATTCTGGGAGTACAGGGCTATCCTAGTGTAAAAGATATCCCTGAGGATGTCGATCTCGCCGTGATAGCAAGCCCTCGCGCTACCGTCTTTAACATAGTGAAAGAGTGCGCCAAGAAGCGGGTAAAGGGGATAGTGATAGTAGCCCAAGGGTTCAATGACGGTGACGATGAGGGCAAAGCATTGCAAGCAGAGATCATGAGCGTCGCCAGGGAAGCCGGAGTGAGGGTAATAGGCCCAAATAGCCTGGGAATAGCAAACTCCTTCTGCAATTTGAATACCTCTTTTGCCCCTGCGAAACTGGACAATGTCCCCGTAGGAATGATTTGCCAGAGTGGACTTTTCTTCCCTGGCCCTCCACGGTTAATAGTGGCAGGAAAAGCAATCGATTTGGGCAATGCCTGTGATATTGATGTCTCCGACGGATTAGAATATTTTGAGACCGATCAGGATATCAAAGTTATAGTCCTCTATGTTGAAGGGATAGAAGAGGGGAGAAGATTCCTTGAGGTAGCCAAGAGAGTTTCTAAGAGAAAACCTATCCTCGCTTTAAAGTCTGGAAGAAGCGAATCCGGCTCCAAAGCGGCCGAATCCCACACCGGGTCATTAGCGGGTAATGATGAGGTCTATGACGCTGCTTTTAAGCAATGTGGGGTGATCCGCACGCTCGATATTGAGGAACTTGCTGATTTGTCGAGAGCCTTCTCATACTTGCCACTGATCAACGGGCGAGGGATTGGAATCATCTCTATGAGCGGGGCAGGTGGGGTTATCACAGCTGATGCTTGTCAAAGGAACAAACTTGAAGTGGCTAACCTGTCAACAGGAACTCTCGCAGAAATCAAACGTCTCTTCCCTGCCTGGCTAACTATAACCAATCCCTTTGACGCCTGGCCCGCCTTTCAGGTTTCGGGATACCCGTATGGAGAAGTGGTGGATAGAGCCTTCAAACTCATGCTGGCTGATGAAGCAGTAAGTGGTGTCGTCCTCATTTCTGGAATATTTGGCAAAGAAGAATCATGGGATCCTTCATCAGCCATTTTGCGGGCTGTCAACACGGTCAAAGACAAACCGGTTGTCTGCTGGTTGTATGGAAATTATACCGGCATCCTACCCACGCTGGAGAAAAGCGGGAAGGTAGTGGTCTTCCCCAGTTGTGAGCGCGCAGTGAGGGCCCTGGCTCGACTCCGAGAATATGCCGAATTCTTGGAAAGGAATCGGTGACGATGAAAGAGGGGTGTGGCTATTGTATGTGACTAAGGTTTGCTATACTTCTCCCTGATTTTATGTTTCAATACCTTCCCGACCGGACTCTTGGGAAGACTCGATAAAAATTCAACGGATTTTGGCACAGCATCAGGGGGAAGGTATTTTTGGCAAAGGCCTATAAGCTCTTCTGGCGTGGTTTTTTCCCCTGTCTTCAGAATAACAACTGCTTTAACAGCTTCACCCAGTTCAGCATCAGGGACTCCTACTACCGCTGCCTCCTGTACGGAGGGGTGCCTGTATATTATATCCTCGATTTCAGAAGGAGAAAGGATCTTACCCCGGCTGGTTATGATATCCTTCTTTCTCCCCACGAGATAGATGTACCCTTCCTCATCAATAGTAGCCATATCACCCGTATATAGGTAACCTCCCTTTATGGTCTCCTCAGTTGCCTTGGGTGCATTCCAATAGCCTTTCATCATGTGACCACCCTTAGCAATTACCTCTCCAACTTCACCCGGGGAAACATCCTGTCCCTCCTCGTTCACTACCCTGGCGTGCGCGTTGATTGCCTCTTTACCACAGGAGCGCAATTTCTCTACTTTTCCTGGGGGACCCTCCGGGACGATATCTTCAGGGGGGAGGAAGGTAATGGGGCTGATCTCGCTTAAACCATAGGGCTGCCCGAATATGTGGCCAAAGGTTTTTAGGGTACGCCCCCATACTTCCATCGGCAGAGGGGCTCCTGCGGCGAGCACGCAACGGAAGGAACTATGGTCGTACTTGTTCAACTCCGGAAAATCAAGGAGTACCGGCAGGAACGGAGAACCAATGAACGTGGTGGTTATCTTCTCTTCCTGCACCGTTTCCAGGAATGATCTGGGATTGACATCCCTCAGTATTACTATCGTACAGCCCATGTAGAAATGGGTGAAGACGAGCCAGGGAATGAGCTGTCCCCAGAAGGCAGGGACGGCAAAGAGGCAAATATCCTCATGAACGACACGGTAAGCCCACAGCAAACTGAGCATGGTAACCAGGCAGCTTCTGTGTGTGTGCATTATCTGTTTTGGAAGACCCGTAGTTCCACCGCTGCATACCAGGAAGAGGAGGTCATCATGTTCGATGGGTACTTCTGGTCGATCTGGGGAAGAGGAGCTTACTAATCCACCATAACCTTTCATATCATCCTGAGTATCACCCAGAATGATAAAGTTTCTGACCGACTTCAATTCGGGGCGAAGGGAATCGATTAAGCCTTTGTAGTTTTCTCCGAGAACAACGGTATTTGCTTCAGAATTGTTCAGGAGATGAATTAGCTCTCGTGGGGTCAAACCGGGGTTGAGCAGGGTGATTACCGTTCCTCCTTTAACCCCGGCACAGGAAATCTCAACATGCTCAGAACATGTATCGGCCACAATGGCTATCCTGTCTCCTTTTCTCACACCGAGGTCCGACAGGGCGTTTGCAAATCTGTTGGCTCTGTCGTCGAGATCACTGAATGTGAGACGGTTTGCGTGAAATACCAGAGCTGTCTTATTGGGGTATCTTCTTGCATTCCTTTCCAGAATTTCGCCTAACACGAGAGCACCTCCTTTAAGGGTGTTGCGGACAATTGTCTGGCAGCAAGTACAGCTTGCATAGACTTCTCGCTGTAAGTTATAGCAAGAGACACCTTGTGCGTCAATCGAAAAAGTATCACAATCTATGTAGGTTCCAGCGCATTACACCTCCCACGGCAAGATAGGATTTAAGTAAACCCAAAGGTCTTTAATTTAGGAAAACTCAAGAATTTCCTTGACAATTGGTACTCGTACTTATTACATTTTACGGGTACGTTGGCAGCCGGCATAATCCAGGGAGGTACCTTTCGACGTTTTGAGTTATGCGCGTTTCTTTACAACAAAGTGGGGTCCTCTCTTAACGGACTGTTACCAAATCTCTTTTCGCTTTGTCCAAAACGTTGTAATGACCACTAAAGGGGATTTTGTTTAAGCCACAGTCTGTTAAATCTGGTCCGACTGTTGTGGTACAATCCAGTTTGCAATAGAAGGGAGGTTAAGTACGTATGGCGGGAGAACGTGAGACAGGGACCGTTAAGTGGTTCAACAACACTAAAGGCTATGGTTTCATTACGCGCGATCAAGGAGGAGATGTCTTTGTTCACTACACTGCTATCCGCGGCGAGGGCTTTCGCTCCTTGGAAGAAGGTCAGCGAGTTGAATTTACGGTCGGCCAGGGAGAAAAAGGACCTCAAGCGCAAGATGTAGTCGAAGCAATTTGAAAGATGAAGGCGAGCCGAAAAAGTATGCAAGAATGTTCCTAACAAGTGCTTTATCATGCAAGGGGAGAAAAAGAGGGGAAGATATGGAACCAGATATTAACATCTATACGCTCAGTACCTGCAGTCACTGCAAAGCAACAAAGAAGTTGCTGGACCAGTGTGCGGTGAAATACGAATTCACAGATGTGGATTTGCTTACTGGCGAGGAAAGGGCTGCTGTATTGGAGGACGTTAAGAAATTCAATCCAAGTTGTACGTTTCCCACCATCATAATTGGCGATAAAGTCATCGTCGGATTTAAAGAAGTGGAGATCAGGGAGGCCCTGGGACTATGATCGACGTTGAACAGCTTTACGAGATGTTGAGGAAAGTACACGAGCCCAAAGGCTTCTTTTTCAATAAAGCAAAGGATACAGTGGTCGATCTTCTCCAAGGTCTCCTCATTAACAAAGAGCGCTACGGCTATATGTCGTGCCCCTGTCGGCTCGCATCAGGCGATCGTGAAAGAGATAAAGACATCATCTGCCCCTGCGTGTATCGGGCACCAGATGTTGCAGAATACGGAAGCTGCTATTGCAACCTCTATGTGTCGAAGGACTGGAACGAGGGGAAAATCCCTCACGGATACGTTCCTGAGAGAAGACCGCCAGAAAAAATGCCTGACTGAGGCAGAACATGCTTTCACTTAACTTATTGGAAGATGTCAAATATCGTGACTGAGGACAGAGCAGATCGGGCTGGGCCGTAAGAGATAGAAACGGGCATCTGGTTTTCTTCCGCGGAGTATCGCAATTCAGGCAGGCGGGCTTTATTTTCAACTTGGCAATACTCTAAAACCATGGTATATTTCCAAAACCTAAAGGCAGTCGTTCTAATTGGAGTTACGGTTTTTAAGTCAGAGTGGTTTAGAGCGCTCTGCCCCAATTTAAACTAGGAAGGAGGCGAAAAGATCGTGGCAGAGCGTGAAACCGGGACTATCAAATGGTTCAACAGTAGTAAAGGCTATGGCTTCATCACACGTGACGGAAAGACAGATATTTTTGTGCATTATAGTGCGATCCGTGGTGAGGGCTATCGCTCATTAGAAGAAGGTCAGCGAGTTGAATTTGTGGTGACCCAAGGGCAGAAAGGCCCTCATGCAGACGACGTGATCGTCATCCCGTGAAAGATCAAGACGCAGTGGAAATCGTGCGATGCTTGAACTGTGTGCTTCGCACGATTACTTTCAGCCCCAGTACGCCTTGACCGTGGTAGTGGGCAGGATATCCACCTGAACACCACGGCTTGGTGAACACCAGCTATGGGTGCTGAAAGGCTCCAATCGGTGCTCCAGAAGTAGTTTGGTCTCTTTACCTATATTTATCCTCCTGGCACCTTTTATCATGCAAGGATCATCTCCAAATTAGTTGATGAATTAAGAGGATTCAAGGAGTCATGGATTCGAGTGAAGAATCCTCGAACCCTTTTCACCAACTGGATGGGAGAATAACCTCATGTAATTGCCAAAGGAAACCAGAAAAGGGTATGGGTTTCTTACCAACGACCTCTCTTTTTAAGAATTACAACCCCATGATGAGCTCTACTGCAAAACTTCACCTAGCTCTACCACACCCCGATTTAAGGTTACATCCATGAGGCCATTAGGAACACAACATATTACAGAATTCATATATTGTTCACAAGATATCTTGAATGACAAGAAGGCCTTACAAGAGGTCTTGAAGCTTGGGATCGAGAACAGCGGGTTAACCCTTATTAGCTTGAACGGCCACCAATTTAATCCAGTCGGTGTTACGGTTATAGCAATTATCGGTGAATCACACATTGCTGTCCACACATACCCTGAGGCTCGCCACGTATCTATAGACATATTTACCTGTTCTACTACTTCTGAAGCACATATCAAATTATTACACTTTCTTGAGAGTTGGTTTAAGCCAAAGTCAGTAAGACTTATGGAACTCCTTCGGGGAAACCCACTGGACATAGCAGAAAAAGACTGGATAACGACTTTTTCAGGATACGGGTTCGAAATAAGGTATCACATCAAGAAAAAGATTCTGAGTAAGAAGTCAAAATACCAGCAGATTGACATCATAGAAAACGACAATTTTGGAAGGATGTTGTTTCTCGATAAGGACCTCCAAATAGCCGAGAACGATGCTCATATTTATAACGCAAGCATAGTGTCCCCCCTTGTTGAGGCAAAAAACAGTTTAAACAGGGTGGCGATTTTGGGTGGGGGAGATGGTGGATGCCTCTACGAACTCTTAAAATATAGTCCTAAGAATGTTGCTTTGGTAGATATAGATGAGGAGGTTATTGCAGCCTCTGAAGAATTTTTGTCCTCTATATGTAAAGATGCATTTAAGAGACCGAACGTTCAGGTCGTCATAGATGATGCATACAAATTCCTGGAAACTAATCACGGTTTTGACGCTGTTATCTACGACTTAACAATGCACCCCCACGCTTTTACAAGAGTAGACAGGGAAACATTTCTCAACGAACTGTTCCTAAAAGTTAAGAATAGCTTGAACGACCGAGGCATGATAACTCTACAGTGTTCTTCAGAATTTGACACCGAGACATATGAGTTTGTAAGAAAGGTACTCCCAAGATATTTTACGAACATTGTTTTTAGAAAGTCTTTTATTCCGTCATTCTGCGAAAATTGGATATTTGCATCGGCAGAAGTAAAATAATTAGTAGATCCTGAAAGAGGAAAAATTTCCTTTGGAGCGAACATCTGCCTGTGCGTTGCCTGTCTGCCGTGCTGGCACAGGCAGGCACGCAGACAGGTGAACAGGATTTTTGGGGGATCCGCCAGAGGCGGGTCAAAAAACCTGTGCTTCGGAGCGGAAAAGGGAATTATTCAGGACGAACCAATTATTATGTTTAGACAATAGGGAAAGGTAAACGATGGGATTGCTGCAGGAAATTGAAGACGCCAAAGAGTTTATCGTGCGTCGGACAAAAGTAACACCTGAGATTGGAATTGTCTTGGGGACTGGACTGGGGGGACTGGTTGGAAGAATAGACGTAAGCGATTCGATCCCTTATGAGAACATACCCAACTTCCCCAGGTCAACGGTGGAAGGCCATATGGGTAACTTGATCCTTGGTTCACTAGCGGAGAGAGAAGTCGTTGCCATGCAGGGAAGGTTTCACTGCTACGAAGGCTACTCGATGCGGCAGGTGACTTTTCCAATCCGTGTTATGAAGGCTATCGGTGTTACAGTATTGATAATCTCAAATGCTGCGGGGGGATTGAATCCCCAATTTACCCCTGGAGACATAATGATAATAGCCGACCATATAAACCTGACGGGGAACAATCCCCTTGTCGGCTCCAACCTGGATACTTTCGGTCCGCGATTCCCGGACATGTCCCAGCCATATTCGACTGACCTCGTTCTTCTTACGGAAAGGGTAGCCTCAGAGGAAAAGGTTCATATCCAGAAGGGTGTCTACGTTGGGCTCACCGGCCCGAGCATGGAGACTGCTGCGGAAACCCGCTTCTTGAGGATGATCGGGGCTGATGCGGTTGGTATGTCAACGGTCCCAGAGGTTATAGTTGCCGTCCACAGTGGGATGAAAGTACTGGGTCTCTCGGTAATCTCCAATGTAAACGTGCCGGACAACTTAAAACCCCACCCCTTGGAAGCAATAATTGCTGTAGCCAATGAGGCAGCTCCCAGGTTGATACGGTTGATAGAAAAGGTAGTTCAGAAGATAGATATATGATCTCGGCAACCGAACGCCCACCGATTCAAGCGGGTTCGCTTCGTCAACCGTTTACGGAAATGCTAAGCGAATATGGGAAAAGGAAAAGCAAGACATGAAGGATAGGTTCTCTAAAAGGGACGTTGATCTCTTAATCTACGGCGACACTATTCTCACAATGGTTCCGGGTAACGAGATTATTAGCGACGGTATCATAGCTGTAAAGGACGATTCAATAGTCTTCATCGGTAAAGAGGGCTCTCTACGGGAGCCATTTAATGCTAAGGAGGTTATTACCGTCAAGAACGGCCTCATTATGCCTGGTCTGATAAATTCCCATACCCATGCTGCAATGGCTTGCTTTAGGGGTATGGCCGATGACCTACCTTTGATGGAATGGCTCAACAACTATATATTCCCGGTAGAGAGCAAGGCTGATGGAGAGCTAGTATATTACGGTTCCCTGCTGGCGAGTGCTGAGATGATACGCTCTGGTACAACCACATTTTGTGATATGTATCTCTTTGAGGACGAGGCTGCCAAGGCCGCAAAGCTGGCAGGAATTAGAGCGGTGGTAGGAGAGGTTCTGTTTGATTTTCCGTCTCCGAATGTGAAGAGTCATAAAGAAGGGTTAGAGTACACTGAATGGCTGATCAATAAATGGATAGGAGATCCCCTGATCACGCCTGCAGTTGAGCCCCACGCTGTGTATACATGTTGCCCGGAATTCTTGGTAGATACGAAGGAGCTTTCAGATAAATACAGTGTTCCCCTTATCATCCATCTCTCGGAGTCCGAGAGGGAAGTTAGAGAGGTTAAAGAGAGATATGGGAAGAGCCCGGTTTACCTCCTGGAGGATATTGGTTTCCTCGGCGAAAATCTCATAGCCGATCACTGCGTCTGTTTGACTGACGACGAGATGGACATCCTGAAAGAGTACGGGGTAAAGGTAGCCCACAACCCGGAAAGTAATATGAAGTTAGCATCTGGAGTAGCCCCTGTTCCCGAACTGATCTCGAAGGGGGTTTGTGTTGGTCTGGGTACCGATGGCTGTGCTAGCAACAACGACCTCGATATGTTCCAGGAGATGGATACTGCCGCTAAACTACACAAGGTGCAAAAGCGTGACCCAACAGTGATGAACGCCAAGCAAGTGGTAGAAATGGCTACCGTTGGCAGTGCAAGGGTGTTGGGTCTCGACGATAAAATAGGAACACTTGAGGTGGGCAAAAAGGCCGATCTCATAGTAATCGATATGAACAAACCCCACCTGACTCCTCTCTACAACATATACTCCCATCTGGTATATGCGGTCAGTGGGGCAGACGTCACAACCGTCATAATCAACGGGAAGTTGGTTATGAAAGACCGTAGGCTCTTGACTATTGATGAAGATGAAACGATGGGCAAAGTAAGAGAGATCGCTCTGAAGGTTAAGGAGAATCTGAAACTCAGTGACTGATAAGAGGGACCTTTTTGCTGATGTGGATAGGGAAGTCGATCTCCTTGTCAGGGGAGGAACCGCTCTCACACTTCACCCTGAGAACGAAATAATCGAAGACTGTATTATTGCCATCAACGGTGACAGGATAGCGGCTCTGGGTAAACGAGAAGAGTTCGGAGATTTCTTCAGGGGCGGGGGGGTTGTAGATGCCAAAGGCTGCATCATCATGCCCGGCCTGGTAAATGCCCATACTCACGCTGCGATGGTCTGTTTCAGAGGGCTTGCCGACGACCTTCCCTTGATGGACTGGTTAAACAAATATATCTTCCCTGCCGAATCCCTGAACGTGGATAAAGAACTGGTTTACCACGGTACGCTTCTGGCATGTGCCGAGATGATCAAGTCTGGCACAACCACGTTCTGTGATGGTTACTTCTTTGAAGACCAGGCTTTTAAGGCGGTAAGGGAAGCCGGGATGAGGGCAATCCTGGCAGAGGGAATTGTTGATTTCCCAACCCCCGATGTTAAAGACCCTGCTTCGAACATCCAAAATGCTGAAGATTTCCTTAAGGCACACCCAAGAGACTCCGTCCTGTCTCCCGCTCTCTTCTGTCACGCCGTCTACACCTGTTCACGCCAAACCCTTGAGAAGGCACGAGACCTAGCTGATAAGTATGAGGTCCTCCATCTGATCCACCTTTCTGAGACCCAAAGCGAAGTCGACGAGACACGAGAAAAGTACGGTATGACCCCCGTGTATTACCTTAAGGAGTTAGGTATACTGGACAGTAACCTCATAGCCGCTCACTGCGTCTGTTTGACGGACGACGAGATGGACATCCTGAAAGAGCACGGGGTAAAGGTTGTTCACAACCCGGAAAGTAACATGAAGCTAGCATCTGGAGTAGCCCCGGTTCCCGAACTGATCTCGAAAGGGGTTTGTGTTGGTCTGGGTACCGATGGATGTGCCAGCAACAACAACCTCGATATGTTCCAGGAGATGGATACTGCTGCTAAACTACATAAAGTTCAAAAACGTGATCCAACGGTGATGAATGCCAGGCAAGTGGTAGAAATGGCTACCATTGGTAGTTCCAGGGTGTTGGGACTCGATGATAAAATAGGAACACTTGAGGTGGGTAAGAAGGCCGATCTCATAGTAATCGACATGAATAAACCCCACCTGACACCTCTTTACAACATATACTCCCACCTGGTATATGCGGTTAACGGGGCAGACGTTACAACCGCCATAATCAACGGGAAGTTGGTTATGAAGGACCGAAGGCTTCTGACTATTGACGAAGAGAACGTGATGGGGGAAGTACGACGGATCGCTTCGAGAGTAAAGAGGAGCTTAGGCTATAGCTAAAGTAATCTAAGATCATTTCCAAATTAGTTGACGGATTAAGAGGATTCAAGGGGTCAAGGAGTCAGGGATTCGAGTGAAGAACCGTAGAATCCTTTTCACCAACTTAATGTGAGAACAACCATAAAATAAGATGGATCAGAACCATCATAAATAGTATATTGACAGAAACTCCCAGGGAAGCTATAAAGAGAATGAACATCAGCGGTGCCTGTCCTGCCAAAGGCCGGAAATGCCCATAAACAAAGCACAGGGCGATTAGCTCAGAGGATAGAGCGTTGGTCTCCGGAAACGATTTGGGGGATTCGTTGGGATGCTTGACAATCCTGGCAATCCCCTTTTCTATTGGCTTTTAGAGCACTTTTGAAACATCACAGGGAATCACACAAAATCACTCCTTTTCACTATGAAGTCACACCACTAGGGTAGGGGGGTATGGCCCGACATAGGGGG